>JAODMV010000283.1 GCA_025464875.1 Arthrobacter sp.
ACGTCGACGTTGCCTGCGGTCTGGCCGGTGAGGCCGATGCTCACGCCGGTGGCGTCCTTGATCTGGGCGTTTTCGGCACGCAGTTCGTCGACCACCTGGACGGTGCTCGCGCTGGCCGGGCCCTCCTTCGGGATGACCTGGAACACCGCGGTGCGCCGATCCTCGCTCAGCGCTACGGGGACGGCCGCGGTCACGTTCTCCGTGCTGCGCAGGGTGTCGGCGACGTCGAGCTGCTTGGCCTGCGCCTCGCTTTCGCTCAGGCCCGCGGGCAGATCGCCCACGACGATGATCGGGCCGTTCATTCCTTCGCCGAAGCTTCGGCCGGTGACGTCGTAGGCCTTAAACGCCTGCGAGGCGAGTGGTTCCGAACCGCCGTCGGGCAGCGCGAGCCGCAGCTGAGTGGCCGGCAGGGCCACGACGCCCAGCAGCACGACGCCGGCGAGCAGCGCCATGATCGGGTGCCGGGTGACAAGCCCGCCCCAGCCGTGGCTGCTGCGGTGTTCGTCCAGGGCCTTGTCCTCGGTCTCGTGGCCGGGGGCGGCGTTGTGCTTTTCTGCCTTCGCCCAGGCCCGCTTGGAGATCAGCTTCCGGCCCACCAGCGACAGTACGGCGGGCGTCAGCGTCAGGGCGACGACGACGGCGACGGCTACCGTGGCGGCGGCGGACAGGCCCATCACGGACAGGAAGGGAAGGCCCGGGATGACGAGGGCGGCGAGGGCGATGATGACGGTGAGGCCGGCGAAGAGCACGGCGTTGCCGGAGGTGCCGGTGGCCAGGGCCACGGATTCCTCCGGGTCCATGCCTGCCAGCAGCTGGTTGCGGTGGCGGTTGATGATGAACAGGCAGTAGTCGATGCCCACGGCGAGGCCCAGCATCAGTGCCAGCATGGGGGAGACGGAGCTCATGTCAATGGCGCCGCTGAGGGCGAAGGTGGCGCCGACGCCTACGGCCACGCCGACGAGGGCCATCAGCAGGGGCAGTCCCGCGGCGATCAGGGTGCCGAGCATGATGATCAGGACCAGGGCCGCGACGGCAATACCGATGATTTCGGCGATGCCGAACAGTTCGGAGATGTCCTCGGTGATGTCCTTGCTTGCCAACGCCGTGACGTTAGCGGAGGAAACCTCCTTGACGATGTCCTGGACCTCCTGCCGGACCTCCGGTGCCAGGGCGTTGATGGAGGTCTTGAACTGGACCTGGGCGATTGCGGCCTTGCCGTCCTCGGAGACCAAGCGCATCCCCTGCGAGGCCTCGAGCTGGCGCTTGCCGAGGGCGAGCTGTGCCGCGCCGGCCTCGAGCTCCTGGGCGCCGGCGTCGAGCTCTGCCTGCCCTGCGGCGAGGGTGGCCTTCTGGCTCCCGAGCTGGGCTTCGACTGCGGCAGCGGGGAAGCCGGCGGCGGTCATCTGCTGTTCGGCAGCTTCAAGCTGCGCTTTGCCTGCGGCGAGTTCGGCGGCGGCGGCGGCCAGCCGGGCCTTGCCTGCGGCGGCCTGCTGTTCGCCTGCGGCGAGCTCTGCGGCGGCCTGGTCCAGCTGCGCTTGGGTGGCGAACGGGTCGACCGTGCCCTGGACATCCGGCAGGGTCTCGAGCTTGGCCAGCGCGTCGGAGACAGCGTCCTTGCCCGCCTGGCTGAACTGGCCGTCCTGGGCTTCGAAAACGATGCCGGCCGAGCCGCCCGAGGACTTGGGCAGCTCCTTCTGCAGCTTGTCCGCCATCTGCTGGGTTTCGGTGCCCGGGATCTGGAAGTTATTGGACAGGGTGCCGTGGAACGCCGCCGCGGCGCCGCCGACGGCCACGATGACGGCCAGCCACAAGGAGATCACCAGCCATCGGTGGCGGTAGGAGAACTTGCCGAGGCGATAGAGCAAAAGAGCCATGTCAGTGCCGATCTGGGGAAGGGGTGGCGGTGGGCTGGGCAGCCGGGGCGGCTGCGGGGGTGGCGAAACCGGAGCCGAGCAGGCTCATGGAATCGATGAGGAGTTGGCGCAGGGTGGAGAGGGATGCAGGCGTGAGGGCTCCGCCGCACCTGGCGAACCACACGTCCATGGCGGCTTTGCCGCAGGAGATGATGGAGCCCGCCAGGGCGCGGAGGTACAGTTCGTCGATCTCGACTCCCGCGCTTTGGGCGAAACGCTCGCGGGCCGCGTCGATGATCTGTACCGTGCAGTGGTCCCAGGCTTCCAGCTCTGAACGGCTCAGTTGCGGGTTGGTCTGGCCCATGCTGTAAAGCTCGGCGATGGGGGCAACGGTCATCGGGTCGGCCAGTTCAACCAGGGCGGCCCGGGCGGATTCCAGAATGGGTTCCGTGGCCGGGCGCAGCCGGAACTGCTGGAGCGCGGTGTCCAGGAACCCGAAGGTCACCGAGGCGATGGCGGCTTCGGTGCTGCCGAAGTAGTTGAAGAAGGTCCGGCGGGAGATCCCGGCGGCTTCGGCAATGTCCTCGACCGTGAAGTTGCCCGGGCCTTTGCTGCGCAGCAGGCCCATGGTGGCGTCGGTGATGGCGTGGCGCGTGGCCGCCTTGTTCAGTTCGCGGCGCGAAGGGGCCGGGGCAGGGGAGTGGGGTGGTGATACAGGCACTCGCTTACACTACGTGCATGTTTGCACTCTGGGCAAGTTTGTTTCACAGCACAATGAAAGGTTCTGGACAGCTCCGCGCGAACTGCGCGGCACACACTGGAACTACGTCTTGAAAGGGACCAATCACCGCAGGCGCCGTCACCACACGGCAGATCCAGGAGACAAAACATGTCACGCACAAAGAGAATTACGCTCACCATCTCGGCAGCGGCGCTGGCACTCGGCGCCGGCCTTGGCGTCACGAGCGTGGCCTCCGCCACCACGACGGCGACCCCCACGCCAAGTGCCAGTGCCTCGGCCGACGCCTCCACCGGCGACATGCGCGGCGGCCACGGCCATAGAGGCGAACGCGGCGCCCAGCAGGCTGCTGCGCTCGCGGCCAAGCTCGGCGTCGAGGAAGCCAAGGTCACCGAGGCGCTGAACGCGTTCCGCGAAGCCAACAAGCCGACGACCCCGCCCGCTGACGGCGTGAAGCCGGACCGCGCGACGAGGGATGCTGCCCTTGCCAAGTCCCTGGCGGCATCGCTGGGGATCGATGAGGCCAAGGTCGCCACGGCCCTGGAGGAACTGCGCACCCAGGCCCAGGCGGACCGCGCCGCAGCGTTGAAGACGAAACTGGACCAGGCGGTCACGGACGGCACCCTGACCCAGGCCGAGGCCGACGGCGCCGCCAAGGCCGTTGAGAAGGGCGTGATCGGCGGAGGCCGCCACTAGACTCCGACCGATACCAGCGAGGCGGATTAACGAAGCAGTCCCCGGGAGATCCCCGGGGACTGCTTCTTGTGCCTTGCGTCAACGCGGAGGCTTAGGCCTTCGCGTCGGCCAGGTGGCGTCCTTCCGGCGCTGCTGCGGGAGCAGCGGCAGCCGAGGGATCCACGACGGCGGTGTGGACTGTGTCGCCGACTTCGTCGCTGAACGGATCGCCGTTGCGCGCCGCGTTGTACAAGGACTCGTCCAGAATGCCCTGGCGCTTGGCCACGATGGGCGGGGCCAGTGCCTGCCCGGACCCCTCGACGCCGCCCTCGACCTGCCGAATCCCTCGACGATGACCGGCGGTTTCCATGGGCTCCTTCGGACGCGGTCGGGTGCCGGCCGGATCAGCCCAGCAGGGCGCGCCTGAGGGTGTCAAGTCCCACGGAACCGATGTTCAGGGCTTTGGTGTGGAACGCCCTGAGCTCGAAGCCCGGGCGGGATTCCAGCTCCGCGCGGATCTGCTCCCAGAGGCGCTGGCCCACCTTGTACGAGGGGGCCTGTCCCGGCCAGCCCAGGTAGCGGGCGAATTCGAAGCTCAGCTGCCCCCCGCTGATGGGCAGGTTGGCCTTGAGGAATTCAAGGCCCTTGTCCGAGGTCCAGGTTCCTGAACCCCAGCGCTCCGGGACCTCAAGCTCCAGGTGCACGCCGATGTCGAACACCACCCGGGCCGCGCGCATGCGCTGCATGTCCAGCATGCCCATGTGATCACCCGGATCCTTGAGGTAGCCCAGTTCCTGCATGAGTTTTTCGGCGTAGAGCGCCCAGCCTTCGCCGTGGCCCGAGGTCCAGGACACGCTGCGGCGCCACTTGTTGAGCAGCTCCTGGCGGTAGATGGCGGTGCCGATCTGCAGATGGTGGCCGGGCACGCCTTCGTGGAACACCGTGGTTGTCTCCGCCCAGGTCGTGAAGGCCTCCTCGCCGGCCGGCACGGACCACCACATCCGTCCGGGGCGCTTGAAGTCCTCGGAGGGCGCGGTGTAGTAGACGCCGCCCTCATCGGTCGGGGCGATCCGGCACTCGAGCGTCTTCATGACATCCGGGATCTCGAAGTGGACCCCGCCGAGCTCCGCCACGGCCTTGTCGGAAAGCCCCTGCATCCAGGCCTTCAGGGCGTCGGTGCCCTGGATCTGGCGCGCGGGGTCGTTGTTGAGGATCTCCTTGGCCTCCTCGACCGTGGCGCCGGGCCGGATCTCGGCGGCAACGCCTTCCTGCTCGGCGATGATGCGCTCGAGCTCCTGCACACCCCAGGCATAGGTCTCTTCAAGGTCCACCGCGGCGCCAAGGAACTGCCGCGATGCCAGGGTGTAACGCGCGCGGCCCACGGCATCCTTTTCCGGGGCAACGGGCAGCAGCTCGGTCGCCAGGAAGCCGGCCAGCCCCGAGTAGGCCGCCCGCGCCGCGGCCGCGCCGTCGTCGAGCCTGGCCTGCAGCTCCGGGGACAGCGGCCCCTCCGCGGTCCTGGCCTCGGCGGCGAGTTTCGCGAAGAAGCCGTCCTCCGCGGCGTACTTGGAGACCTGCTCGATGACGATCGACACCTGGCGGGCGGCGGAGACCTTCCCGTCCGCCTTGGCGGCGCGCAGCGACTCGATGTAGCCGTCGATGGCGCCCGGGACGTTGCCGGCACGGCCGGCGATATGGTCCCACTGCTCGGCGGTGTCCGTCGGCATGAGGTCGAAAATGGCACGGATCTGCTGTGCCGGGGATTCGATATTGTTCAGGTCGGCCAGGTCCCAGCCGGAGGCGCGGATTTCCAGCTGCAGGCCCAGGCGCTCCCGCATGGCGTCCAGGGTGACGTCGTCGACGTCGTCCGCCGGCTCCAGGCCGTCCAGGGCGGCAAGGGTTTCGCGCGCGGCGGCAGCGAACTCCTCGTGGCCGGCGGGGGAGTAGTCCGGGTATTCAATCTCGTGTCCGGGCAGGCCGAGTTCGGTGGCGAAGCTCGGATTGAGCCGGATGAGGGTGTCCGTGTAGGCGTCGGCGACGGCGTCGATGGCCGTTGCCGGGCGCGCGGGAACAGTGTTGTCAGAGGCGGCAGCGTCGGTAGTCACCCGTTGAGACTAACCGGGCGACGGCGGCTGTGAAAGGGTCACTGACCTTTTCCCATCCGCCGGCCGGCTGGGTGGATGCTGCTCAGCCGCGGCTGCGCTTCCAGGCGTCCGGGCCGGGCTCGGGCGCCAGCCGCAGCTGCTGCCGGCGGACCCAGTGCCGGACACCGGGCTTTGCACGGGCCGCCGGCCCGGCGTTGCCCAGGGACAGCACGACGGCGGTGAGCGCCGCCAGCTCCTCCGGCGTCGGCTCGCCCTTGGCCACGGAGAGCAGGGCCTCGGACTCGCTCACAGCGGGATGTTCCCGTGCTTCTTGGCGGGCAGGCTGGCCCGCTTGTCCCGCAGTGCGCGCAGGCCCTTGATGATCTGCACGCGGGTCTCGGACGGGGCAATGACGGCGTCGACGTAGCCGAGCTCGGCGGCCTGGTACGGGTTGAGCAGCTCTTCCTCGTACTGGCGGACGACCTCGGCGCGCTTGGCCTCGACGTTGCCGCCGTCGGCCGACACCGCGGCGAGTTCGCGGCGGTACAGGATGTTGACCGCGCCCTGGGCTCCCATGACGCCGATCTGTGCGGTGGGCCAGGCGAGGTTGAGGTCCGCGCCGAGCTTCTTGGAGCCCATCACGATGTACGCTCCGCCGTAGGCCTTGCGGGTGATGACCGTCAGCTTCGGGACGGTGGCCTCGGCGTAGGCGTAGAGCAGTTTCGCGCCGCGGCGGATGATGCCCTGGAACTCCTGGTCCTTGCCCGGCAGGAAGCCGGGCACGTCCACCAGCGTGATGATGGGGACGTTGAAGGCGTCGCAGTGCCGCACGAAGCGGGCCGCCTTCTCCGAGGCCGAGATGTCCAGGGTGCCGGCGAACTGCATGGGCTGGTTGGCCACGATCCCCACGGTGTGCCCCTCGACCCGGCCGTAGCCGATGATCACGTTCGGGGCGTAGAGGGACTGCATCTCCAGGAAGTGGGCGTCGTCGACGATCTGCTCGATGACCCTGCGCATGTCGTAGGGCTGGTTGGCGGAATCCGGGATGAGCGCGTCGAGGGCGAGGTCGTCGTCGTTGAGCTCCAGCTCCTGGCTGTGCTCGAGCACCGGGGCCTCGGCGAGGTTGTTGGAGGGCAGGAAGTCCAGCAGCTCGCGGACAAACTCGATCGCGTCGGTTTCGTCGGAGGCGAGGTAGGTGGAGGTGCCCGTGGTCGCGTTGTGCTGGCGCGCGCCGCCGAGGGTCTCCATGTCCACGTCTTCGCCCGTGACGGTCTTGATGACGTCCGGGCCGGTGATGAACATGTGCGAGGTCTTGTCCACCATGACCACATAGTCCGTCAGGGCGGGGGAGTAGGCAGCCCCGCCGGCGGACGGGCCCATGATGAGGGAGATCTGCGGGACGACGCCGGAGGCGTGGACGTTGTTGCGGAAAATGTCCGCGAACATGGCCAGCGAGGCGACGCCTTCCTGGATGCGGGCGCCGCCGCCGTCAAGGATGCCCACCACCGGGCAGCCGTTGCGCAGCGCGAATTCCTGGACCTTGACGATCTTCTCGCCGTTGACCTGGCTCAGCGAGCCGCCGTAGACGGAGAAGTCCTGGCTGTAGACGGCCACGGGCCGGCCGTCGACGGTGCCGTAGCCGGAGACCAGGCCGTCACCGAGCGGCTTCTTCTTCTCCATGCCGAAGGCCGTGGAGCGGTGCACGGCCAGCGCGTCGAATTCGACGAAGGAGCCGGCGTCCAGTAGCAGCTCGATGCGCTCGCGGGCCGTGTTCTTGCCGCGCGCATGCTGCTTCTCGATCGCTTCCGGGCCGGAGGGCTGCTCGGCACGGGCCTGGCGCTCGCGGAAGTCTGCAATCTTTCCCGCGGTCGTTGTCAGATCGTGGCTCATCAAGTATCTCCGGCTCTGTAGCTGATAGTCGCTGGCCCTGTTCCGCGCGGGGATTTAAGTAGAATCCGCACAAAGGAAGGGCCCTGATGGCAAGTCTAGTGAGGCAATCGGCCCATACCGCTGTAGAAAACCTACAATTTTCCGTCCTTCTCTCGCCCGGACCGCGATGTTACTGAGCAGTAACATACCTCGGCTAGAGTGTGCTCATGACGTCAAGCAATGATGCTTCGGGGCCCGCCGCAGGGCCCTACCAGGCCGCCGGTTCCCTCAGGGACCGCACGATCCTTATCTCCGGCGGCAGCCGCGGCATCGGCCTGGCCATCGCCACCCGGGCGGCGCGGGACGGCGCCAACATCGTGCTGATGGCCAAGACCGGCCGGCCCCACGCCAAGCTCGAAGGCACCGTCTATTCCGCTGCCGAGCAGATCGAGGCGGCCGGCGGGCAGGCGCTGCCGCTGGTCGGCGATGTCCGCAACGACGACGACGTCGCCGGCGCTGTTGCCGCCGCCGTCGAGCGTTTCGGCGGGATCGACGTCGTTCTCAACAACGCCTCGGCGATTGACCTGTCCCAGACCGATGACGTGGACATGAAGCGCTACGACCTCATGCAGGACATCAACGTCCGCGGCACCTTCCTGCTCTCCAAGCTCGCGCTTCCGGCGCTGCGCGAATCCGACGGCGGGCACATCCTGACACTGTCCCCGCCGCTGAACCTGGACCCCACATGGGCCGGCAGGCACCTGGCCTACACGATGGCGAAGTACGGCATGAGCCTGACCACGCTGGGTCTCGCCGAGGAGCTCAAGAATGACGGCATCAGCGTGAACTCCCTCTGGCCCTGCACCCTGATCGACACCGCAGCCATCCGCAACCTGCCCGGCGGGGACATGATCGTCAAGGGCGCCCGTGGCCCCGAGATCATGGCCGATGCCGCCCACGCCGTGCTCACCGCCAGCAATGCGGTCCCGGGCCCCGGCAGCCGGAGCGGAAACTTCTATACCGATGAGCAGGTGCTGGCGGCGGCCGGTGTCACGGACTTCTCGCCGTACAGCCTCGGGGCGCCGGAGGACCGCCTGGTTCCTGACATCTTCCTCTGAGTTCCCCCGGAGTTAACCCACCATTTAGCCCAGCGCACCGCCTGGGCCGGAGCCGTGGTGGCCGTAACTCGGTAGGATTCAAGGATGGAAGCCGCGCAGGAAGCCCCGGACCGTCCGCCCCTGGACCTGAATGCCCTCAGCGAGGAGGCATTCCTCTCCGCCAACGGCATTCCGCGGCTTACGGTGGTGGAGTCGACCGGTTCCACCAACGCGGACCTGCTGCGCGGAGCGGCCGAGGATCCCCGCGCCTGGCCGGACCTGTCCGTGCTCGCCGCCGAATACCAGAGCGCCGCCCGGGGCCGGCTGGAGCGCCGCTGGGAAGCCCCCGCCCGCAGTTCCGTCTCCGTATCGATTGTGCTCCGGCCGGTCAGCGCCGAGGGGCGGCCGCTGCCGACCCAGAGCTACTCCTGGCTTTCGCTGCTCGGGGCGCTGGCGCTGCGCGAAGCGCTGCTGGAAACGGCGGCCATCCCGGCCGAACTCAAGTGGCCCAATGACGTCCTGGTGCGCGGCCGGAAGATCGCCGGCATCCTCGCGCAGCTTGGACCGCTGGGCGGGAGCGCCGCGCCGCCCGTGGTGCTCGGCGCCGGGCTGAACGTCACCCTGACGGAGCCCGAACTGCCCGTTCCCACCGCCACATCCGTGCTGCTCGAGGACCCCGCCACCGTGGACCGGACGCTGCTCCTGAAGAGCTATCTCTCGCGCTTCGCCACGCTCTATCGAAGCTTCTGCAACGCCGAAGGCGACCCCACCGCCGGGATGGCGGGCGGGCCCTCGCTGCACAAGCGCGTGGAGGCCGTTCTCACGACCCTCGGCAAGCAGGTGCGCGCCCAGCTCCCCGGGGACCACGAAATCATCGGCCATGCCTCCCGGCTGGATGACTACGGCGCCCTCATGGTGGTCGACTCGGCGGCACATGAGCATGTGGTGACCGCCGGTGACGTGGTGCACCTGCGCCCCTGGACCCCACCCGGCGCCGAAAGCGGATATGCGTAAAGGGCTCCTGCCGGGAGAGCAAGTCATTGTGGCGACCCGGCCCCAGCCCAGGACCCTGATTGTCCCGGCGCTGCTGTTCATCCTTGTGCCCGCGCTGGCCGCCTACGCCAGCGCCTGGATTGTGAAAGGTGGGCCCGGCAAGCTGGTTCCGCGGCTCACCACCGAGTGGACCCCCTGGCTGATCGGGGGGTGCGTGGCGCTGGCGGCCTGGGTGCTTCTGGGCTACTGCCTCCCGCGGGTGGTGACCTGGCACGCCACCCGCTACACCCTGACCAGCCAGCGGATAGTTGCCCGTTACGGCATGTTGAGGCGGCGCAACCAGCAGGTTTCCTTGGCCGCTGTCCGCAACGTGGTCATTGATCAGTCCTTGCTTCAGCGCGTATTGCGCTACGGGAATATATCCTTGGATACCGGGTACCCCGCCAGCACGGTGGTCCCGGACGTCCCGGAGGTCGTGACGTTCCGAAACTTCATACTTGACGCCATCGACGATCTCCCGCCGGGTCGGGTTTCAGGGGCCGAGGGCATGAGGCACAACCCCGGCGAGCCCTGGCCGTGGGAGACGAGAGAAGGTGGAAGAGATGAACGCTGAGAACGTCCGCCAGGAGGCCGAACTCATGGCCGAAGAGCCGTCCCAAGTCCCTGACGCCGTCGTTGAGGCCGCCGCCCTCGAAGCAGCCGTGCTGGACACCGTCGATGAGGGCGGCATCGCGGCCCTCTCGGATGACGTCTCCTCCCGCGAGGCGGCCGATGATGCAACGCTTGCCGGAACCGGGGAAGCTCCGGACGACGCCGAGGCAGACGGCGCCGCCACCGCCCCCGCCGCCACCACCGACGACGGGCCCAGCGCCGAGCCCCGCGCCGCCGAGCCCCGCGCCGCCGAGC
>JAODMV010000318.1 GCA_025464875.1 Arthrobacter sp.
GCGCGGCGCACCGAAACGTAGTCCGGGTGTTCCTCGTCGTAGACGTGGATGCTGTTCAAGACCTTGAGGCAGGCCTGGATTTCCTCAGGAGTCAGATCGGGGGAGCTCATTGCCCCAATTTTACAGCGTGCGCGGGGCCGGGCCCGCCGCCGGGCCCCGCCTCCGCGCTAGGCCTTGCTCGACTCCTTGTCCGGCGTTTCCACGCCCACCGCGGCGGCGTGGGCTTCGCCGACCTTCGCCACGGAATCGTGCATGCCGGGCCAGTGCTCCGTCGCGGCCTGCACCGCGTTGGGGACGAGGTGCAGGTTGGCGGCCGAGAGGGCGCGCTCCGCGTCGCCGGGCTCCGGCACGGTCTGCCCCTTCGACAGGACGGTGATGCCGGAGTCCGTGACCTTGAAGCCGCGGGCGCGGTCCAGCTCGGGGTCCAGGCCGATCGCCGCGCCTGCCGGCACCTTGACGTTCTTGTCGATGATGGCGCGCTTGACCACGGCGCCTTCGCCGACGGTGACCTTGTCCATCAGCACCGAGTCCAGCACCCGGCTGGAGGTGCCGACATAGACGTCGTTGGACAGCACGGAGCCCTCCACGACGCCGCCGGAGATCACGACGCCGCTGGCAACGATCGAGTCCAAGGCCGTGCCCACGGTATTGCCCTCACCGCGCACGAACTTTGCCGGCGGGGAGATGCTCTGCCGCGTGTAGATGGGCCACTCGGAGTTGTACAGGTTGAAGACCGGCATGGGGGAGATGAGGTCCATGTGCGCGTCGTAGAACGAGTCGATGGTGCCGACGTCCCGCCAGTAGGTGCGGTCACGGTCGGTGGAGCCCGGAATGTTGTTGAGGGTGAAGTCGTAGACGCCGGCCTCGCCCTGGCTGACGAAGTAGGGGATGATGTCGCCGCCCATGTCGTGCTTGGTGTCGAGCCGCTCGGCGTCCACCCGCAGGGCCTCGACCAGCGCGTCGGCGTCGAACACGTAGTTGCCCATGGAGGCCAGGAACTGGGTGGGGTCCGCGGCGAGCCCGGGGGTGGAGGACGGTTTCTCAACGAAGGCGGCGATCTTCTCGGCGTTGCCCGGGTCCACCTCGATGACGCCGAATTGGTCGGCCATGTTCAGCGGCTGCCGCACGGCGGCAACCGTTGCCTTGGCGCCGCTGGCGACGTGCTGGTCCACCATCTGGGCGAAGTCCATCCGGTACACGTGGTCCGCACCGACCACCACCACAATGTCCGGATCAGCGTCGTGGATGAGGTTCAGGGACTGGTAGATGGCGTTCGCGCTGCCGAGGAACCAGCTCTTGCCCACGCGCTGCTGCGCCGGCACCGAGGCGACGTAGTTGCCCAGCTGGGTGGACATGCGCCAGGTCTCGGAGATGTGCCGGTCCAGGCTGTGCGACTTGTACTGCGTCAGCACGACGATCTGCAGGTAACGCGAATTGACCAGGTTCGACAATGCGAAGTCAATGAGCCGGTAACTTCCGGCAAAGGGCACACCGGGTTTGGCCCGGTCCGCCGTCAATGGCATAAGCCGGTTTCCCTCGCCACCTGCGAGGACAATTGCCAAAACTTTCTTCGACGGCATGATGATCGCTCCTGAACGCCTTTTGTTACTCCCCAATAAAGTCCGGCAAGTCCGGACGTCTTCACACTAGATCAGTTCCGCCGTAACGACTACCTTGGTGCTTGTGCGAATAGACATTGTGACCAAAGAATTCCCGCCCGAGATCTATGGCGGCGCCGGAGTCCACGTGGCCGAGCTCAGCAGGGTGCTGGCGCAGCGCGTGGACCTACAGGTGCGGGCCTTCGGCGCGCCCCGGGAGCCCGAATACCACGGAGCGACGGTCACGTCGTACGCCGTGCCCGAGGACCTGGGCTCGGCCAACCCCGCGATCCAGACCCTGGGGGTGGATCTGAGGATCGTTCCGGACATCGCCGGCGCGGACCTCGTCCATTCCCACACCTGGTACGCCAACATGGCCGGCCATATCGCGTCGCTGCTGCACGGGATACCCCACGTGCTCAGCGCCCACAGCCTGGAGCCGCTGCGCCCCTGGAAGGCCGAGCAGCTCGGCGGCGGCTACGCCGTGTCCTCCTGGGTGGAAAAGACTGCCTACGAGGCCGCCGCCGCCATCATCGCCGTCTCCGAAGGGATGCGCCAGGACATCCTGCGCAGCTACCCCGAGGTGGACCCGGCCAAGGTCAAAGTGGTCCACAACGGCATCGACGTCAGCCTCTGGAACCGGGATGAAGGCGACGACGTCGTCCGCGCCCTCGGGATCGATCCGGAGCTGCCCAGCGTCGTGTTCGTGGGCCGCAACACCCGCCAGAAAGGCGTCCCCTACCTCCTGCGCGCCGCCGCGAAACTGCCGGCCGGCGTCCAGCTGGTCCTCTGCCTCGGCGCCGCCGACACCCCGGAGCTCGCGGCCGAGACCGCACAGCTGATCGAGGAACTGCAGCGCCAGCGCAGCGGGGTGATCGTGGTGGAACGGATGCTGCCGCGCAACGAACTCGTCCAGGTCCTCAGCCATGCGACCGCCTTCGCCTGCCCCTCCATCTACGAGCCGCTGGGCATCGTGAACCTGGAGGCGATGGCCTGCGGCGCCGCCGTCGTGGCGAGCGCCACCGGCGGAATCCCGGAGGTCGTCAAGCACGGCGAGACCGGCCTCCTCGTGCCGCTGGAGCAGGTCACGGACGGGACGGGCACCCCGTTGGACCCGGAAAAGTTCGTCACCGACTTCGCCGCCGCCCTCACCGAGGTGGTGTCCGATCCCGAACGGGCGCGAGCCATGGGCCGGGCCGGCCGGCGCAGGGCCGAGGAGCACTTCTCCTGGGAATCCATCACGGAGACCACCCTCGAGGTATACCGCTCGGTGCTCTCTGACGCAGCGTCGCGCCCCGGAGAGGCAGCAGAACAGGCCAGCTGACCAGGGCGGCTGAACGGGGTAACTGAACAGACGACGACGGCGCCGCCCCGGCTCGGGGCGGCGCCGTCGTCGTCGTTCGGCTCAGCCCCTCAGCCCCTCAGCCCCTCGGGGCCTTGGCTTCGCGTGCCTGCCGGGCCAGCAGGATCTTCTCATCCAGCGGCGCCTGGCCGCTGGCGCGCTGCCGCCGGAAGTATTCGCGCGCCTCGTCCTGGCGGGTCTTTTCCGCGCCGGTGGCAATCTCGGCCCGGAGGTGCTCCGGGCCATAGCCGAACGCGTCCACCAGATCCAGGGCATGCGGCCGGATCTTCACCAGCAGCCGGTTGATGTACTCGCCGACGGTACGGCCGCGCTGCATGGAGAGCCGGCCGTGCATCAGGTACCAGGCCAGGTTCTTCTCGATCAGGGAAAGGCCGAAAAGGTCACGCAGCCAGGTCAGGACCGTCTTGGTGCCGGGGTCCGCCACCTGGGCCAGCGCGTCGGTGAAGGCTTCCCACTGCAGCAGCTCCGCGTGGGCCTGCGCTGCCTCGATCAGCTCGTTCTGGTGCTTGTTGAAAAGCGCGGCGCCCTGCTGCTGCGGCAGCTTGTTGGCCCCCTTGAGCGCGGCGCCCACCTCGGCGACCATCGCCTGGACGCGCTCGGTCAGCAGCGTCCGCTGGCTGGCTTCGTCCTTGATCGCGATGGCGGCCTTCTGGACCGAGCCGGAATCGGCCACGAACTGGGCGACGCCGCGCAGGCCGGTGCGGTGGATCGCCACATCGGTGGCCTGGCCGACCACGTAGCGGGCCAGCACGCCGAAGTTCACGTTGCGGAACTCCTTGGCGTAATCGGCGAGCAGGCGCTTGGCAACCAGCTGCAGCAGCACCGTGTTGTCGCCCTCGAAGGTGGCGTAGACGTCGAGGTCCGCGCGCAAGGAGGCGAAGCGGTTCTCGATCAGGAAGCCGGCGCCGCCGCACGCCTCGCGGCATTCCTGCAGCGTGTCCAGGGCATGCCAGGTGCTCAGCGGCTTGAGGGCGGCGGCAAGGGTCTCCAGGTCCTGGCGGTCCTCGTCGGTGTCATGCCGGCCGGAGAAGACATCGTCGAACTTCTGCAGCAGCTGCTCGCTGGCGAAGCTCGCGGCGTAGGTGGTGGCCAGCCGGGTGAACAGGCGGCGCTGGTGCCTCTGGTAGTCCAGCAGCACCTCCTCGTCGGTGGGGGAGGAGGCGTTGAACTGGCGGCGCTCGGCGGCGTACTGGACGGCGGTCTTCAGTGCCAGCTTCGAGGCCGTCACGGCGGCGCCGTCGAGGGAGACCCGTCCTTGGACGAGGGTGCCGAGCATCGTGAAGAAGCGGCGGCCCGGGCTGGCGATGGGGGAGCTGTAGGTTCCGTCGGCGGCCACGTTGCCGTAGCGGTTGAGCAGGTGCGTGCGGGGGATCCGGACGTTGGTGAAGTGCAGGCGCCCGTTGTCGATGCCGTTCAGGCCGCCCTTGACGCCGTCGTCCTCGCCGCCGACCCCGGGCAGGAACTCCTGGGTCTCCGGATCGCGGAGGTCCATGTAGAAGGCATGGACGCCGTGGTTGACGCCCTGGGTGATCAGCTGGGCGAACACGACGGCCCCGAGGCCGTCGATGGCGGCGTTGCCGATGTAGTCCTTCCAGGCGGCCCGGAACGGCGTGTGGACCACGAATTCCTCCGTGGCGGAGTCATAGGTGGCGGTCGTGGCGATGCTGGCCACGTCCGAGCCATGTCCGGTTTCCGTCATGGCGAAGCAGCCCGGGATGTCCATGCTCATGATGCCGGGCAGCCATTTCTTGTGGTGCTCCTCGGTGCCCAGGTGGTTCACGGCCGAGCCGAAGAGGCCCCACTGTACGCCGGCCTTGATCTGGAGCGAGGGGTCCGCGATGACGAGCTCCTGGAAACCGGCCACATTGGCGCCGTGTTCGTCCATTCCGCCGACGGACCGCGGGAAGGCGCGGTGGACGGCGCCGTTCTCGACCAGGACCTTGAGCTGGCCGAAGGCGCGCTTGCGGTGCTCGGCGTGGGGCAGTCCCTCCGTCTTGTACAGCTCCGGCCGACCGGCCAGCGCCCTCGCCTGCCGGCGGGTGTCCGCCCACTTGCCCAGGAGCAGTTCGCCAAGGGCAGCGACGTCGACACCGGGTTGCCCGGTCGCATCTGCCGCCGGCGTAGCCGGGGCCGTCGTCTGGGCCGCACGGCGGTCGGCTAGTTCAGTCATGTCGATTCCTTCTTTGGTTCTGACAAGGTTGGTGCTGAAGTTTGTTGGCACTGGCGCCTGTTGGTGCCGGATTTCGCCGGTACCGATATCTCGGCGTCAGCCGGGGGCCGGGCGGTCCTGGAGTTCAGGCGCGATGCCCAGGCACAGCCAGTCGGTGATCTGGCGTGCCATCGCCTCCTGGTCGGGTTTCACCGGGGAGGCCGGACTCGCCAGCCACTGCTCGCCGGCGTTCCGGACCAGGCCGATCGCCGCATTGGGCCAATAGCCGATGACGGCTTCCCTGCCGGCGGACGGCCCGAGGTGGCTGCGCATTGGACGGGCGATCATGTCGCTGATCGCGGCGAAGAAGTGCCCCAGCGCGCCGGCCGTGGCGATGGAGCCGGGGCCCGGTTCGCCCGGGACGTAGCGCGTGACGAAGGTGTAGACATTGGGACTCGTCTCGGCCATCTGCAGGTAGGCGGACACCATGGCGAACAGTCCCTCGCGCGGAGCCTGGGCGCTCCGCGCCGCCTCCTGGATGCGGCGCTGCATCTGGCTCAGGACCACCTCGCCCACGGCCTGCTGCAGTCCGGCCTTGTCGCCGAAGTATCGGTAGAACACCGACTTGGAGGTCCCCGCCGCGGCGGCAATGTCCTCCATCGAGGCATCGCTGCCGAGGACGTGGACGGCCTTTCTCGCCGACTTGATCAGCTCCGCGCGGCGCTCCTCGCGGTGCGACTGCCAGCGGGATGCGCGGCCGTCTACGGCGCCGCCGTCGGAAGCGCCGGAAGCGGGGGCGCCGCCGGTCGCGGAAGGGCCGGACGCCTCAGCCTGGGGGATGTTCACGATACCCATCGTATCAGGTACGCTGGGTATCGGTAACCCGCTTTGATCAAAGGAGACAGCCCATGTCCATCCAGGGACAGTCCGCACCCGGACCCAAGGAATCGTCACCGTCGCCGTCTGCAGGGCAGAACGCGGCAGGACAGAACGCGGCCGGGCAGAACGCGGCAGGACAGGCCGCGGCCGCCTTCCCGCAGCTGCGCAAGGCCGTGGTGGTCGGCGGCAACCGGATTCCGTTCGCCCGGACCGGGGGCGCTTACACCAAGTCCTCGAACCAGGACATGCTCACCGCGGCCCTGGATGGCCTGATCGCGCGCTTCGGGCTGCAGGACGAGCGCATCGGCGAGGTGGCGGCCGGCGCCGTGCTCAAGCACTCGCGCGACTTCAACCTGACCCGCGAAGCGGTGCTCGGCTCCGCGCTCTCCGCCGAGACCCCCGCATACGACCTTCAGCAGGCCTGCGCCACCGGCCTGGAGACGGTGCTCGGCCTGGCCAACAAGATCAGGCTCGGCCAGATCGATTCGGCCATCGCCGGCGGGGTCGACTCCGCCTCGGACGCCCCCATCGCCGTGAGCGAGGGCCTGCGCGAGGTGCTGCTGGACCTGAACCGTGCCAAGACGCTGCCTCAGCGGCTGCAGGCCCTTTCCCGCCTCCGGCCCAAGGACCTCGCCCCTGACGCGCCCAACACCGGGGAACCCCGCACCGGACTGTCCATGGGCGAACACCAGGCCCTGACCACCGCCCAGTGGAAGATCACCCGCGAGGCTCAGGACGAGCTGGCCTGCAACAGCCACCGGAACCTTGCCGCCGCCTACGATGCGGGCTTCTTCGACGACCTGCTCACCCCCTACCGGGGACTGCGCAAGGACGCCAACTTGCGGCCCGACACGTCCCTGGAGAAGCTGGCCACGCTCAAGCCGGTCTTCGGCAAGAACCTGGGCTCCGAGGCGACCATGACCGCCGGCAACTCGACTCCCCTCACCGACGGCGCTTCCACTGTCCTGCTCGCCTCGGAAGAGTGGGCCGACGCCCACGACCTGCCCAAGCTCGCAACAGTGGTCGACGGCGAAGCAGCCGCCGTTGACTTCGTCCACGGCAAGGACGGCCTGCTGATGGCGCCGGCCTTCGCCGTGCCGCGGCTGCTGGCCCGCAATGGCCTCACCCTCGAGGACATCGACTTCTTCGAGATCCACGAAGCCTTCGCCGGCACGGTGCTAAGCACCCTGGCCGCCTGGGAGGACGAGGAATTCGGCCGCACAAGGCTCGGGCTGGACGGCGCCTTCGGGATCATCGACAGGTCCAAGCTGAACGTCAACGGCTCCTCCCTCGCCGCCGGGCACCCCTTCGCCGCGACCGGCGGCCGGATCGTGGCAACACTGGCCAAGATGTTGCACGCCAGGGGCCAGGTTGACGGCCGTCCGGCACGCGGACTGATTTCCATCTGCGCGGCCGGCGGCCAGGGCGTCGTCGCTATTCTTGAAGCACACTAGGGGGACCGGATGATGGACAAATATACGCAATTAGTGAGCAGGGGCTTGGGCAAGGACATTGCCAAGAAGCTCGGGCTGCCGCAGCCGGTGGTTCTCCGGCGCCACGAGCCCGGCCAGCCGCTCGTGCAGGGCCCCGTGCTGATCCAGGGATCCACAGCAGGCGCGGACGAACTGGCTTCGACCCTGCTCGCCTGGAACCTGGACATCCGCCGCCACGCTGTTCCCAAGGAAAAGCTTGGCGCCATCATCCTGGTGCTGGACGAACTGGCACACCCTGATGACCTGGAAAAGCCGGTGCTGGCGGCTGCCGCGTCCCTGCGCGACCTTGCCCCCAACGCCCGCGTCATCACCGTGTCGCGGACCGCTGCCAGCGCCTCCACACCGGAAATCGCCGCGGCCCGGCAGGGAGTGGACGGGCTGCTGCGCTCACTCGCCAAGGAACTGCGCGCCGGCGCCACCGGCAACGGCATCCTGCTGGCCGACGGTGCCGACACCACCAGCCCCAGCACCCTGGGAGCCCTGCGGTTCTTCCTCTCGGGCCGTTCAGCGTACGTTGACGGGCAATTGCTGGCCGTCACCTCCGGCGCCGGGCAACTGCCCGACGACCCCGAGAAGCCGCTGGCGGGCAAAGTCGCCGTGGTGACCGGGGCCGCCCGGGGGATCGGAGCCGCGATCGCGCGCACCCTGTACCGTGACGGTGCGGCGCTGGTCCTCGTCGACGTCCCCGCGGCCGGGGACCACCTCGCCGCGGTGGCCAACGAGGTGCGCGGCACCGCCCTGCAATTGGACATCAGCCGCGCGGACGCCGGCCAGCGGATCATCGACCACGCCGTGGAACGCCACGGCCGCCTGGACCTCGTGATCCACAATGCCGGAATCACCCGCGACAAGCTGCTGGCCAACATGGATGCCGGCCGCTGGAACTCCGTGACCGCCGTGAACATCGCCGCCCAACTACGGATCAACGAGGTACTGCTCGCGTCCGAGCACTTCCGGAGCGCGCCGCGCATTGTATCGGTGGCCTCCACCAGCGGCATCGCCGGCAACCGCGGCCAGACCAACTACGCCGCCTCCAAGGGCGGCGTGATGGGCATGGTCCGCGCCACGGCACCGCTGATCGGCGCGCATGGCGGCTCCATCAACGCGGTCGCGCCGGGCTTCATAGAAACGGAGATGACGGCGCGGATGCCCTTCGTCACCCGCGAAGCGGCCCGCCGGCTCAACTCGCTGCAGCAGGGCGGCCAGCCGGAAGACGTGGCGGAGGCCATCGCCTTCCTGGCCAGCGACGCTGCCGGTGGGATCTCCGGCGAGGTGCTGCGCGTCTGCGGGCAGCAACTGGTGGGGGCATGACCGCTTCGCAGCCCGTCATCTTGGGCGAGATGCCATCCCTCTCCAAGCTGTACGTCAATGCGGCGGCCACGGCCGCCAGGCGCCGGGTGCTCGGCACCCACACGGGCACGGAGCTGCCGGAGTGCAGCCACGAGGTCCGGGGCGTGCAGGCGGACGTTGCCAACCTCACGGCGTACCAGCACCTGATCGGCGAAACCGCGAGCGATGTGCTCCCGGCCGGGTTCATCCACGCCCTGGCGTTTCCGCTCGCCATGAGCGTGATGAACCGGGATGATTTTCCGCTGCCCCTGCTGGGAATGATCCACCTGAGCAACAAGGTGGTGCAGTCCGCACCCGTCCGCTTCACCGAGGCCCTGGATATCCGGACCCGGGTGGAAAATCTGCGGGGGCACCGGGCCGGCACCCAGCTCGACGTGGTGGCCGAGGTCCGGGAGGCAGGGGACGGTGCCATCCGCTGGCTCGGCGTCTCAAGCTACCTGGCCAAGGGCGTCTTCCTCCCCGGGATCGACAAGCCCTCGGCGCCCTCGGTGCCGGCAGCCTTCACGGCCCCGGACCCGACGGCGCTCTGGCAGCTAGGCGTCGACACCGGCCGCGCCTACGCCGCTGTCTCGGGCGACTTCAACCCCATCCACCTGAGCGTTCTCACGGCCAAAGCCTTGGGGATGCGCAGGTCCATCGCGCACGGCATGTACCTCGCCTCGAGGGCCCTGGCCGACGTCGGCGCCGCCAAGGGCGACGCCTTCAGCTGGGACGTGAGCTTCGAGGCGCCGGTGTTCCTGCCGGCCCGCGTGGCGCTCGACATCAGCACCGCGCAGGACGGCGACGGCGCGTGGCAGCGCTCCGACTACGCCGCGTGGAGCCCACATTCCGGGCGCAAGCACTTCAGCGGATCGGTTGCGGCACTGTAGACGGCGGAAGCTGTTCCGAACGACGGCGACGGCCGCCTTCCCCGGCGGCCGTCGCCGTCGTCGTGCCCGCAACTCCTGACTGCGCGTGACGCCCTGCTAGGCCTGGGCGGATCTCACCACGCGCAGCATCCGGTGCAGGCTCAGCAGGATGGACTCGACGGCGCTCGGGGCGTCAGTGGCCTCCGCGGCGGAGGCGATGCGGACGGTGAGCGCCTGCACGGCGGAGTCGGCCGCTTCAATCAGCTCCGACTGCCGCTCCGTGCTCTCTTCCTCGATGGAGCGGCAGACGTCGCCCACCGCAGTCATCGCCTCGGCGAGGGGTCCGGCGTGGCCGGCGGGGACGATGAAAGGGATCTCCTTGGACCAGATGACGTCCGAAAGGACCTGGGTCACGTCCTGGATGTGGAACGTCAGCCGCTCCAGATCGCGCAGGTTGCGGTAGTCCAGATCCATGTCCCGCGGGTGAAGCCGCCGGCGGGGATTCGCCTGCCGGCTGGCGTCCGCCTTCTGCACGGCCAGGCGCACGGAGCGCGCCGAGTCCGCCAGCGACTGCGAGCGGCGCGACCAGTCCTCGTGCTCCGGCGGCCAGCTTTCCTTCAGGGCCTTGCCCATGTCCAACAACTGCTGGGCCAGCGCAAGCCGCAGTTCCGCGATGCTGAGCGCGGCGGCCCGGAAGTGCAGCGGGGGGAAGACAAGGAGGTTCACGATGATTCCCACAGTGACGCCTACTCCCATCTGGAGGAGGTAACCGAACGAAAACGCGTCGGGATTGTGGCCGCCGACCAGCAGGACCAGCAGCGCCGCCGTCGGAATCCAATCGCTGCCCGAGCCGATCCGCGGGAGACCGGCGAGGACGACTCCGAGCCCCATGACGATGGCGACCGTCAGCGGTGTCGGCTCCCCGAGGCTGAAGAGCATGAAGGCAAGCCCGATCCCCAGTCCGAGCCCCACGAGGGTCTGCACGCCCTGGCGGATGGAGCCCGAGACGTTCTCGTACATGGCCACCAATGCGCCCAGCGGTGCGTAGTAGGGGTAGTCGGCGGCGGAACCCGGCATGAACGGGGCGACAAGGAAGGCAAGGCCCGCGGCCAGTCCCGCTTTGGCGGCCAGCTGCAGCCGCGGCCACAGCAGCGCATTGGACACGCTGCCGGCCACAATCCGCCACAGCCTTCGGACGGGGGAGCGACGGTTGCCGCTTGCCTCGTTTGCGTTGCTCATCCCGGCTTACCCTAGGGTGGCGACATTGGTGCTACAAATGGACGAACCCCCGGCCAGGCCGCCGCCCGGCCGGGGGGCCACCCGGTGGTCCGTCACCCGGCCGCCGGGACCGCCCCGTGTCCCGGGGTGACTTCCTCCCCGGCCCGGACCGGCCCTGGTGGGGTACCGTCGCCGAACGGCCGGCCCCCGAGCGCTTCGCGGCCGTGTTCGCTGAGCCAGTTCTGCAGCTCCGGTCCCTGCGGCACGATCCCGGTGGGATTGATGTCCTCGTGGACGATGTAGTAGTGCTGTTTGATCTGCACGAAGTCGGTGGTGTCGCCGAATCCGGGCGTCTGGAAGAGGTCCCTCGCGTACGCCCACAGCACGGGCATCTCGCTGAGCTTCTGCCGGTTGCACTTGAAGTGTCCGTGGTAGACGGCGTCGAAGCGGGCCAGGGTGGTGAACAGGCGGACGTCGGCCTCGGTGATCGTGTCGCCCACGAGGTACCGCTGGCCGGCGAGCCGTTTCTCCAGCCAGTCCAGCGCAGTCCAGAGCCGGTCGTAGGCGGCGTCGTAGGCCTCCTGGGACCCGGCGAAGCCGCAGCGGTAGACGCCGTTGTTCACCTCGGTGAAGACCCGGCGGTTGACCGCGTCGATCTCCTCCCGCAGGTGTTCCGGATACAGCTCGGGGGCGCCGGGCCGGTGGTACTCCGTCCATTCCGTGGAGAAGTCCAGAGTCATCTGCGGAAAGTTGTTGGTCACTACCTCTCCGCTCGGAACGTCCACGATCGCCGGCACCGTGATGCCGCGGGGGTAGCCCGGGAACCGGCGGAAGTAGGCGTCCTGGATTCGTTCGATCCCGAGCACGGGGTCCTTGCCGCCGGGATCCAGGTCAAAGGTCCAGGAGCGCGCGTCGTGGGTGGGGCCGGGCTGGCCGAGCGAGATCACGTCTTCCAGGCCGAGCAGCCGCCGCACGATCACCGTCCGGTTGGCCCAGGGACACGCGCGGGCTGCGACCAGCCGGTAGCGGCCCGGCTCCACGGGCCAGCCGGGTTCGCCGTTGCGGCCGGGGGCCCCGTCCCGGGTGATCCGGTCCTCGATGTAGTTGGTGTCCCGGTTGAACTCCGCCCCGCCGGTGACGTAGGCGCCCTTGGTGCTGAAAGCCGGGCCGGCCTCGGCAGCGCCGCTCTGGTCCGTGTTCCGATCCCTGTCGGGGTGGCTCTTGCTGGTGGATGTCTGGCTCATGGTCCCAGCCTATGCCGGACGAGCGCCGTATTCGACCAGCCCGGTGAACACCTGGGCCATCGGCTGCCAGGCAAACCACCAGGCACCCGTCACTACCGCGGCGAAGAGCACGATCCAGACCACGGCGGGAACGGAGGTGGCACGGTACAGCAGGTAGGCGTCCGACGTCGGCAGCCTGTCGCGGCGCCGCAGGTGGACGTTGACCAGTTTGCCCAGGTCCCGGACGGCGGCGACCAGGAGTGCCAGGCCAAGCACGATCATCACGTGGCCGTTGAAGTCCGGGGGGACGAACAGCACGAGAAGCACGGCGGCCAGCACAGCCGCCGCCGTGATCAGGAGGCCGATGCCGTTGCGCAGGAACAGGAACGATGCCAGCAACACGAGGGTTCCGACCGACATCGCCGCCGGACCCCAGCCGTTGAAGCCGCACCAAACCATCGCGGCGCCGACCACGGCCGGCACGGGATAGCCCCAGAAGGTGGACCACATGGCCGGCAGGCGGCCCCGGCTGTAGCTGGTGGTCGTGCCGGAGTGGTCAAGACTCAACCTGATGCCGCCCAGACGCTGTCCCGTCATGAGGGCTGCGAACGCGTGGCCGAGTTCGTGGGTCACAGTGGCCAGCAGCCCGAAGTACCGCCAGCTGGCGCGCGGCAGGGACAGGGCGACGGCGAGGAGAATCACCACGGCAAGTTCCGTGCCGGTGACGTGGGGGACGGGGGAGTGCGTGAACCCCGCGATGATCCGGCTCCACCACGTCTCGGCAAGGTTGTCCGTGGCCGGGGTGTTCACCACGGGACTGGTAAGGACGGGGTGGTTCATTGAAGTGGTGCTCATGCCTTTCCGGCGGAATGCTCGATGCAGTAGGGGGTCCAGGGCCTGGCCTCCAGCCGGCCCTCCGCGATCGGTCCCCCGCAGATCTGGCAGTACCCGTAGCTGCCGCCAGCAATCCGTGCCAGTGCCGCCTCGATCTCGGCCAGCACAGCGGCGCTCTTCTCCAGCAGGGCAGAGGCCTGGGAAAGCTCGAAGGCGATGGTGGCACCTTCAGGATCGTGTTCGTCGTCGACGTTGGAGTCCTGCCGGGCGGCATTCACGGAGGTGATGTCCTGACGGAGCGCCGGAAGCAGGGCAAGCTTTCGCTCGCGTTCCTCTTCGAGGAGGATCCGGAACCGTTCGACGTCAACCATAGCTTGCAAGGCTAGCGCGGTCCGGTGCTCCTCGTCGACCGCCGGCCCGTTCCCCGGCGGCGGCAGCCGGCGCGGCGCACGAGCAGCGCGGTGAAGAGCCGCTTTTCCCGGGAGGGCGCGGACGGCCGGGGCAGCGTCTAGAGTGGGGCCATGGCGGACGGTACGGATCACGAAAGCGTGGGCGGG
Organism: Arthrobacter sp.; assembly: GCA_025464875.1. GTDB lineage: Bacteria > Actinomycetota > Actinomycetes > Actinomycetales > Micrococcaceae > Arthrobacter. Next base: position 13,513 of record JAODMV010000318.1, read on the forward strand.
GCAGAGCGCCTGCTTCAGGAACTGGCAGCGGCCCACGGTGTCGGGACAACGTTCCGCGGCTGGGACGGCGTCGAGCAGCCAGTGTCCGAAAGCACCCTTCGCCATGTCCTGGCCGCACTGGGCGTCCCGGCCGACGGCCCCGAGGAGATCCGGACTTCCCTGCAGAAGACCCGCCTGGCGCCATGGCGGCGCGTCCTGCCGCCGGTGGTCGTTGTCCGGGAAGGCCAGGAGGCCCACGTTGAGGTCCACGCCCCGCACGGAGCCCCTGTCAGCGTCTGGATAATCGCCGAGGACGGCAGCCGGCACCAGGCCGCCCAGCGCGGGGAGTGGGGCGAACCGGTTGACGTCGACGGCGTCCTCACCGGCCGGCTGCGCTTCGCCGCCTCCGCGGACCTCCCGCTTGGCTGGCACACGCTGCGGGCGGACGCGGCCGGCATACCGGCCGAATGTCCGCTGGTGGTCACGCCGCAGCGGCTCCGCACCACCGAGGAGCTGACGGGACGGCGCCATTGGGGCCTGACGGCCCAGCTCTATTCCGTCCGCTCTTCCCGCTCCTGGGGCATAGGCGACTTCGCGGACCTCGCCGACCTCGCCACCATCTGCGGGCAGGAAGGCGGGGGCTTCGTGCTCGTCAACCCCCTGCACGCCGCCGAACCCCGGCCCCCGGTGGAAGACTCCCCCTACCTCCCCACCACCAGGCGATTCTTCAACCCGCTCTATCTGCGGGTGGAAGAGATTCCCGAAGTCGCCTATCTGCACGCCGAGGACCAGGCCGAGGTGGCCGCGCTCGCCGAGCGGCTGCACGCAGTCAACCGGAACGCCGAGTTGCTGGACCGCGATTCCAGCTACGCGGCCAAGCTCGAAGCCCTCGAGCTGGTGTTCAAGGTCCGCCGGGGTCCCGCCCGCAGCCGAGCCTTCGCGAACTTCTGCACCGAACAGGGGCAGGGGCTCGACGACTTCGCGCTGTGGTGCGCGCTCGCCGAGAAGCTGGAGCCGTCAGCACCGGAATGGAGCGGGGCGGCCGCTTCGCCGGACACCCCGTACTGCACGGAGCAGCGGGCGCTGCTGGCAGACCGGATCGAGTTCTACCGCTGGCTGCAGTGGCTCTGCGACCAGCAGTTGGAGACGGCCCAGCGCTCGGCACGGCAGGCGGCCCTGGAGATCGGCGTCGTCCATGATCTCGCGGTCGGGGTAAAGATGGGCGGCGCCGATGCGTGGACCCTGTCCGAGGTTCTGGTCCGCGGGGTCACGGTAGGTGCGCCGCCGGATATGTTCAACCAGCAGGGCCAGGACTGGACGCAGCCGCCCTGGCATCCCGTGCGGCTGGCGGAAGCGGGCTATGGGCCCTACCGCGACATGCTTCGGACCGTTCTCCGGCACGCCGGCGGCATCCGCGTGGACCACATTCTGGGCCTGTTCCGGCTGTGGTGGATCCCGGAAGGGGCCGGCCCGGACCAGGGCAGCTACGTCTATTACGACCACGAGGCGCTCATCGGCATCCTTGCGCTGGAGGCACAGCGCGCCGGGGCGATCGTCATCGGCGAGGACCTGGGCGTCTTTGAGCCCTGGGTGAGGGACTATCTGGCCGAGCGGGGGATCTTCGGCACATCGATCCTCTGGTTCGAGCACGACGCCGGCGGGCCGATTCCGCCGGAGAAGTACCGCCAGCAATGCCTGACCAGCGTCACCACCCATGACCTGCCCCCGACGGCGGGTTACCTGGCCGGCGAACGCGTGACCCTTCGCGAGTCTTTGGGGTTGCTGCGCCGTCCGGTGGAAGAGGAACGCGCCCAGGCCGCCGCGGAGCAAGAGGCGGTGCTGGCACTGGTCCGGCAACGTGGACTGCTTCCGGAGGGCCCCACGGATATCAGGGCGACGGTCGAGGCCCTGTATGCCTTCACGGCTCTGACGCCCTCGTCGCTGCTGGGGGTGGCCCTCGTGGATGCGGTCGGGGAAACCCGGACCCAAAACCAGCCCGGCACCAGCGCGCAGCAATATCCGAACTGGCGTGTTCCGCTCGCCGGACCAAACGGGGCCGTCCTCATCGAGGATCTGCCCACCGAGCCAGGCTTCAGTTCCCTGGTCCACACCGTGCGGGCTTCGCTGCACTCCGGCACAGGACCCCTGTCCCGCCCGTAGAGGTACAGCAGGGGCGAAGCGGCTGTCCCTGGTTGATCGCTACGTCGATTGCGTGCCCCCCGAAGTGCTCGGGCCGGATCCACGGGGGCGTTTGAACTTTTCGGCCAACTGGCGGGCCTTGCCCTTCGCTTCTTGCTCAACCCGGGTTGCCAGTTCGTGCAGCTTCCGCAGCGGGCCGATGCCGCCGGATTTCCCGCTATAGGACTCTTCGGCCGTTTCGACAAGGGGCACGACCCGCTCCTCGCCTGCGACGTTCACGACGAACGCGGAGTCGTCCGGATTAAGCGCGATGCTCACCGGAACGGCGTCCCCGGTGTCAGGATCGATCGCTACGGCGTCGATCGCCAAGTCGACGTGGTCACCGTCCACGGCCTCCGTGATGGCAACCTCAGTAAGCGGCCCGGTCGTGACTGCCAGGACGAACTCCTCCTCGGCGGCTGACGGGCTCTTGTCATTGTCCATGATCGGCTCCTAGGTTTTTCGGACGATCTAAACGCTACGCCCCGGCCATTGGCTTGGCTACGGACCGATCTTTCATCCCGCACCGGAGGCGCCAGCCACTCCGATCCGGAGCCCGCCGCGGACCGCACTCCGGCCCTGCTGGCCTCGGTCAGCGCGTGGGCGCAACGGCAGAAAGTGTCTCCGGGACGCGTTTCCGGGCGGGTCTTCTGCGGGCAACGATCGAAGTGGCGACGCACCCGAGAGTCACTGCAGCTAGGGACCAGATAATACTGCTCGCCTGCCCGGACGCCGAGGCGTCCAGGGCCGACGGGACATCCCCGGCCCGGCCCGGATCGAATTCCTGCGTGGAGAAGCGCCATGCGTAAACGGCGTACAGGGCGGCGGTCGCGGCGACGACAGCCAGTTGCGCCACCACGCTCGCTTGGCGCGCGGAGGCACCGGACATTGCATGTGCGAACAGGCAGCCCGCCAGCAGGGCAAGCAGTGTCATGGCGCTGTACCCGAGCTGGATGGTGCCTGACCAGTCCAGGAAGGGCCGGTAGTAGATGACGAGGAGCGAGCCCCCGAGGAGCAGGACTGCCAGGTAGGGGTCTTTCGCCGGGTTCGGCCACGTCGGAACGGTTTGGGTTAAAATCTCCCTGATTCCTGTACTGCCATCCGTTCTGGCGTGGATGGCCCGCGTGGCGAGTGCGACCGGGGCGGCCGGGACGAGCAGCAGGGGAATCACGGCGGTCAGCATCATCTGGGTCAGCACATGGGCGCTGAACAGAGAGCCCTGGTAGACGTGGGGACCTCCGTTGGTCACCCAAAACAACACCGTGATCCCGCCAAGCCACAAGGCAGTGCGGCGCACGGGCCAAGTCCGGCCGGCGGCCCGGAGGCGGCGGACGCCGGCCAGATAGAAAAAGCCGGCAAATCCGCAGGCCAGTGCCCATAACGGGTCAGGGGCCCATTGGGTGAGGTATGCCCACACATCGGGCCCGAGCAGCAGGGGACTGCGCGCTCCGCCCGACGCCGGCGGTTCCGTGCGGGCAAGCGCGGCGGCGGTCCCGGAGGCCGCTCCCATGACGGCGAGTTCGGCCACCGCCAGGAGGGCAAAGTGCCGTCCGCCCCGGTGCGGGTCCCGCTCGAGGCGCCGGAGCGACCATCGCCTGTGCAGGACGCCGAAGCAGCCCAGGATGATGAACGCCGCGGTCTTGGCCAGAAGAAGCACGCCGTAAGAGCTCAGCACGGCTTCGACCGAGCTGATTCTTGTCAGGCCGGCCAGGAACCCGGACACCGCAAGACAGATAAAGCAAATCAGCGCCAGCGTCGAGTAGCGCCGTACCGTCGCGCTAAACCGCCCGTCCGGGAGCTTCGCGCGAAGAAGGACGAGCGCCATCAGCCCGCCCAACCACACCGCGGCCGTGGCCGTGTGCACGATGAGAGCGGTCGTGCTGTCAGCGTGCCCCGCCCCGCCGGTCGCGTGGGATCTCAGCACGAGCGGGACCAGACCGCCGAAGGCAAGCAGCACCGTGACCGCCGCAGCGGGAGGGCCGTGCAAGAAGAAACACGAGAGCGCGACGACGGCCGCCAGCGCTGCCGTCCCGAGGCCGGCGCGGCCGGCGTCGACCTCGGTCAGGAACGAGGCAAAGGCTTGATCAAAGCCGCCGGACACCGCCCGGTTGGTAATGAACAGAAAGCTTGCGCAGGTGTACAGCATGGCGCTGACGGCCCAGGCAACCGCTGACCCTCCGGCCAAGCGCTGCGCCGCCGCATGGGCCGGCTCACCGCGGGGCAGCGCGAACGCCGCGAGCACCAGCGTCCCTATGGTTGCGGCAGCCGCAAGGTTCACCACGAATTTCCCTGTCGGGAGCGCCCATCTGACTACCGCACCGCTCCGGTCAAGGATCCCCGCCTCCGCGCCGCCCCCGAACTCGTACGCCACGGCGAGCGCCAGCAGCCCGGCCGCCACTAGCGCCACTGCTGCCCCGATTCGCATCATCATCAACGACATCCCGCACCACTTCCGCTACCCGCACCGCACCCGCACCGGTCCAAGGCCGCAGGAGGGAGCGCGGGGGCTATTTGCGCCAGTTTGTGCTCCGCCGCTTGGGAAACCCTAGGGGACGGGCTCCCCCCACCGACAAGGTATTCCCGAGGTCCCGTTGCCACTCTGGGCGCAATGTCCCGAGCGTCTAGAAGAAGGCCAGCCATGAGCATGTCACGTCGCACCGCCCTGAAAATTGGGGGAGCAGGTTTCCTCGGAGCGGCGGTGTTGGGCGCGCCGCTGACCTCCGTGGAGGCAAAGTCCGCGAGCCGGCTGGACGCGCGGAATATGCCCGCGCCGTTCAGGACTCCTCTGACAATCCCCCCAGTCCTGTCGCCCGAAAAAACCGAGCGGGACGCCGATGGCCGCCTGGTCAGTTCTTACCGGATCAAGCAGCTGCAGGGCAAAGCCAACATCGTCCCGGGACTGAGCACCACGATTTTCGGCTACAACGGCATTTTTCCGGGCCCGACCGTCAGCGTGGAACAGGGCACGCGGATCAATCTCCGGATGGATAACTACCTGCCGGTGTTCAACCCTTTGGACGGGCAGGTCTTTAACACGTCAACGCATTTGCACGGCTCAGCCTCCCTGCCCCAGTTCGACGGGTATGCCAACGACATCATTCCCAAGGACATGTGCAAGGACTACGAGTATCCGAATTTCCAGCCTGCCCGGACGATTTGGTATCACGACCATGCAGTCCACCGCACAGCGCACAACGTCTACTCCGGCTTGGCCGCGCAGTATCATATGCACGACCCGGTAGAGCGCGCCCTGCTGCCGCAAGGGAAGTTCGATGTCCCGCTGACCGTCTCGGACGCGATGTTCGCCAAGGATGGCAGCCTTTCCTTCGACGATAATTCCCAGTCCGGCCTCTGGGGCGATGTCATCCTGGTCAACGGCGCCCCGTGGCCGGTGATGAAGGTCCAGCGGCGCGTCTACCGTTTCAGGATCCTGAACGCCTCCATCTCACGGTCCTACCGTTTTGCACTCAGCACCGGGGACGCGTTCACAGTGGTCGCCACCGATGGCGGGCTCATCCCCGTCGCCCAGCAGGTGCCTAACTGGCGGCACTCCAGCGGCGAACGCTATGAGGTCCTGATCGACTTCTCCAAGTACGCAGCCGGCAAGCGGGTGGAATTGCGAAACCTGTCGAACAAAAACAACGTGGATTACGACTTCACCAACAAGGTCATGGCCTTCGACGTGACAGACGAGCCGGTGAACACAGCCGACCACACCTGGAAAACGCTGCCGAAGGTCCTGACGTCCAGCACAGCGATGAGCCTCAAGGCTTCGCAGGCCGGCAAGACCCGCAAGATGCGCTTCGACCGCAGCGGCGGACGATGGACGATCAACGGCTCCTCGTGGGAAGACGTCGTCGACAGCGGGTTCCAAAAGGTGCTGGCGAATCCGCGCCTCAACGACACTGAAATCTGGGAGCTCGAGAACAAGTCCGGCGGCTGGTTCCATCCCGTCCACATCCACCTCGTTGATTTCCAGATTCTCAGCCGCAACGGCCGCCCGCCCTTTGCGTACGAACGGGGCCCCAAGGACGTCGTGTACCTGGGTGAAAATGAGACGGTGCGCGTGCTGATGAAATTCGAACACCACCGCGGGAGGTACATGATCCACTGCCATAATCTCCCGCACGAGGACCACGACATGATGAACCAGTTCAGCGTCGGCTACACAGCAGGCACTCCGGACCCCAACGATCCCATCGCAACCGCACCGGCCCACTACGAAAATCCCTGAGCGGCACGCCCTCCCTGCCCCCTCGCCGGTGCGGTTGCGGCCGGGGCGCACCTCCGTAGGCTGGGCCCATGACCGGAACGCCTGCCCTGCAGCCAGGCCGCCGGCCAGGACATGGTCGCGGAGATCCGGGCGGCGCTCACCCGCGAACGTCAGCTGGAAGGGGCGTCCCCGCCGGAGGGACAGGACGACGTCGGGCCGTTTGCCGAGCGGATCCAGGACGTGGCGCGGCTGAACCCGCCCGACGGGCCGGACTGGCAACTCGACACGCTCAGCCTCAAGGCGCCGCCAAGACCGCCCGGTCCGGAGATGCCGTTGCGCGCGATCCGAGGCGGAACTTAGTGGGCGGGACGCCGTACACGCCACGGAAGACCCGGCTGAAATGGGCCGGGTCGGCGAAACCGCACTCCAGGGCGATTTCGGCAACCGTGGACTCGTCTTCGCTGCGGGAATCGAGCAGCCGGCGGCTTCTCTCCAGGCGCTGTACCCGGATGTACGCGGCGAGGGGTCCAAGTTCGTCTGCGCAGGCGGCATAGAGGTGGCGGCGCGAGACGCCGAGCACGCCGGCGAGATACTCGGGACCGAGACCAGGATCGGCAAACTTCTCGGCGACCAGCTCGCGGACCTTGTCGGCCAGCACTGGAGCAGGCATGGGCGTGCCAGGCCGCGTGCGGGGCTGGGCCGTGACGGCAGCGCGCAGCGCGGCCATCGCGTCGGCTACCGCGGTCTCATCACCCTTCGATGCCAGGGCAAGCAACCGTCTGCGTACCTGGTCCGCGTTCTCGCCCTCTAGACGGGTGGCTGCGATCGCGGCGATCCGTTCGCGGCTCAGGCCCAGCGTGTCGTGCGGCACGAGGATGATCATCAGCCCGAACGGCATCTCGGAGCCCACGGCGTATTCGTCGGAGGTGTCATAGACCGCCATCTCTCCGCGGCGCAGCAGAGCGCGACGGCCGTGCTGCTCCACCATGACCCGACCGCCCAGGCTGAGCGCGATCTTGTAACGGCCCGAGCCCGTGCCCGAAGCGAGGAGACTCGTCCGCCGGCCGGTATGGGGCGTGGCCGAGAGCTGGCACACGCAGGTGTCACCGATGCGCCGGCTCCCGATGACACCGGTGACGGTTGGCGCCAGAGATGAGATCTCGAGCGGTACCAGGAAACGTGCCGTAGCTGCCTCCCACAGCGGCCGCTGCATCGCCGCCGGGACCGGGCGGGAGTCAAACGACTCGTTGCCCGGCGGGGACGCAACACGCAGGAGCGAGTGGCCTACTCCTGGGTGCGCAGCCACGGCCCTACGCTACCCACTGCCCCGGCGGACACGGAACCCCGGGCGCCGCGGCCGGTGCGCCTAACCACGGTTCACCGGCGCGAGGACCCGTCCGTGCACGTTCTCCTCACTCTCGGGCGCCCCGGTCACAGGCGCCAGCACCTCCGGTGTAACACTGGCGACCCGCTGCCGGGTCAGCGGCTCCTGGGCGGTTCGGTTGACGCCGAAGGAGAAGACATCGGGACGGGCATAGTGGCCGGCGCCGTCAGCAAAGAATTTGGCGAACGGAATGATGCCGAGGTCTAGGTCTGCGTAGACGATGGCCTCATCGTCACGGTGGGGTTCCGAGAGCCACTTGCCGTCGGGCCCCATGAATCCGGTCAGTCCGCCGCCGACGGAGGGAGCATCCGGACCCTCCGGCACCCCCAGCCTTTCCACGATCTCTTCGCTAATCCGACCCTGAACCACGACGACGTAGGTCTGGGCGCAGATTGCGTGGGCGGCGGCGAGGGTGGTGGAGTAATGGTCGAAGTTCCCGGCGTTCGGGTCGGCGTTCGTGGCATTGATGGCCGGCCAGGCGGCAATGTGAATCTGCTCGCCGAGGGTGGCCAAGGCGTAGCGGTTCAGGTCCATGCTGTGTTCGAAGCAGATCAGCCCGCCCACCCGGGCCATGCCGGTGTCAACGACGAACACATCGCGGCCGTCGCCGCGGCCCCAGACCGTGCGCTCGGCGTTAGTGGGGTGAAGCTTGCGGTGCCTGGCGACCAGGCGCCCCTGCGGGGAGTAGTAGGCCTGCGTGTTGTACAGGGTCCCGCCCTCGCGCTCGTTCAGGCCCATGACGACCCACGCTCCGGCCTCCTTGGCTGCATCGGCGATGGCCTGCGACTCCGGGCCCTGCAGGTCGACGGCGTTGTGGAAGAGCTCCGCGAAGAAGGGGGCCGCGTATTTGCTGGTGTGGGAC
>JAODMV010000017.1 GCA_025464875.1 Arthrobacter sp.
GCGCGGAGTCCTGGAAGCGGTGGTAGACCTCCTCCGAAATTTCCAGCGATTCCTTGGCCCGTCCGGGCCACCACGCTGCACCCCCCGGCAGACTCGAGTCAGCCGTGACCAGCTCCGACAGCGTCCCGGCCTGCGTGAGCTGCCGGTGGGCGGCATGCCAGTCGCCGCGGGCGTACGCCGTCCGCGCCGTGGTCAGCAGTTCGTCGAACCCGTCCATCCGAGACTCCACCCTCCACGGTAGCGCCGCCGATGGCAGCCGGCCGAGCCGCTCCCCTGTGGGATCCCTCGCGGACAAGTGACACACTCGGTTCCATGCGCGAACTCGTCGTTCTCGGTACCGCCTCGCAGGTTCCGACGCGGACCCGCAACCACAACGGATACCTGCTGCGTTGGGACGGCGAGGGCCTGCTCTTCGACCCGGGCGAAGGCACGCAGCGGCAGATGATCCACGCCGGTGTCCCGGCCACCGCTATTACCCGCATCTGCCTCACCCATGTCCATGGCGACCACTGCTTCGGTTTGCCCGGCGTGCTCTCACGCTTGGCCCTCGACGGCGTGACGCACCCGGTCGATCTGCACTATCCCGCCACGGGCCAGGACGTGGTCCGGGCGCTCGTGTCCCTCGCCTCCCCGGGACTTGATCTCCGGCTGCATCCGCACGCGGGCGCCGGGCCGATCGCTCCGGGCCTGGAGGTGCGGCCGCTGCACCACCGCATCGAGACGTACGGTTACCGGCTGGTCGAGCCCGATGGCCGCTCCCTCCTGCCGGACCGGCTGGGGGCCGCCGGAGTTGAGGGGCCCGACGTCGGCCGTCTGCAGCGTGAGGGGAGCCTGCGCGGAGTGCGCCTGGAGGACATGAGCGTGCCGCGGCCGGGCCAGCGCTTCGCGTTCGTCATGGACACGGCGCCGTGCGACGGCGCGGAGGCACTCGCCGAGGGGGCCGAACTACTCGTGGCGGAATCCACCTTCAGCGACGAGGACGCCGAGCTCGCGGCGCAGTACCGTCATCTCACCGCCGGGCAGGCAGGCACGCTGGCGGCCGACGGCGGCGTGGGCACCCTCGTCCTCACCCACTTCTCGTCACGCTACGGCGACGTCGCCCCGCTGGCCGAGCAGGCGCGGTCCCGGGCCGGCGGGGCCGCCGTCGTGGCGGCCAACGACCTCGACCGGATCGCTTTTCCCAAACGGCGTGGAACTCGTAGCGCTTGAAGTGCCGACTACGGTCGGCTCTCAGGTCACCCTCTCGACCTGCAGAAAGAGTTCATAGTCCGGCACCCCCGCCACTTCGAACAGGAGGTCGCCCGTGTTCCCGCCGAACAGGAATCGTTCAGTGTAGGAATCCCCCGGATTTTTGAGCAGCTTTTGGAGCCGGGACTGCTGGAAAAGGAACGTTTTGGCTCCCATGACCTCGTCCTCGACGGCGCCGATGACCGCTAATCCCACGACGCTCGCGACCTGCGCGGCCCAGTCCGTTACCTGCGGCAGGTACCCGACAGCCGAGAGCTCCTGTTCGGTCGTTTTCCGGGTAGCCTCTGCATTGCCTTGATCCTCCTCCCAGAGTTGGACGCTGAGGGCAATCGGACCCGGGGCTCCGTCGATATCCCCTTGTTTCGGCCACACGACACTGTTTGGAGGAAAGAGCCTGGTTCCACCAGGGTCCACTTCGCCGAAGACTCTCGACCGCATGGTCTTGGTCTGCTGCGCCCCGGGATCGAGAGCCGTGAAGATCCAGTACGGGTCGTCGGTCCCGCCCCAGTCGGGCCCTGTGTCGGCGACGCAGGTGAATTTCAGGGCACGCACAACGTAGTTGCTCACGGTAGGATTCCTTCCGCCCAGTAGGTTACGATCCGCCGGTGCGCCGTCGTAGTCAATACTAAAAATGTCCTACGCGACTAGACTTTTGTCATGTCCCTACACGCCCCGCGTAGGACGCTGTTGCTCACAGCACTCGTAGCCGGATTCACCGCATTCCCTTCCACCGCCCACGGAGCAGATCAGGAAACGGCGCCGTGCGCCAGACTGACGGCCCGCGAGGTGAGGTTCCCTGCCCCTGACGCCGGCAGGGTTGTCTTCGTAACCGCCGCTGACTTCAAGCAGAACGCTGTACTGATCACCGGATGCGTCAGGGACACAGGCGGTTACCTTCAGGAGTGGCAGGTGACGGGTTTTATCGGAAGGAACGGATTCGCCCCCGTTGGCACACTGAGGGAAGGTCAATACCAATCACCGACCGGCTCGTTCTCCGCGACGGAGGCGCTCGGCCTGGCCAATCCGGGGACCACGCTGAAATATCACGTCGTCAATCCGAGGTCACGCTGGGGTGGTCCGGGAAGCCCTTTCTACAACAACTACGTGGAGAACGGATCACCCGCTGACGAGAACCTATGGTACTGGGCGAATGAGGGCACCTACGCGCAGGCCGCCGTCGTCAACTACAACCGCCTGCCCGACTCCATCCCGGTACCCGGAGCCGACTACGCGATCTTCTTCGGCGCCGGCAACCGCGTGTCGGCGGGCTGCGTGTCCACGACCCTAGAGACTTCGACGCAGGTCGTGAAGACCCTCATTCCCGGCGACAGATTCATCATGGGCGTGGTCAGCGACGTCTTCATGCCTGCCCCGCCCAGCAGTGCTGTCCCTCCCCCGCCTGCATCAGCTACCCAGAATGTTCCCTCCGCTACGCCAACTGAGGTCCACAGTGCTCCGACATCGGGTACTGACGAATCAGACTTCATCCCGCTGGGGATACTGCTGGTCGCCGGCGGGGCCACCGCGGTGTTCGTCTTCTTCACCCTGCGAAAGCAGGAGAACAGCAAACGGTCCTAGGGCTGCCGCCCTGGCCGCTCAGGCCCTACTTGTAGACGCGGATCCAGTCGAGCTGCAGCTGGCTCGGTTTGGTGGCAGTCCCGTCGGGGAGCCAGTCCAGCTGGACGGTTTGGCGCATCCCTACCGTCGGCTGGTGCGCCGGATCGGTGTCGGTGAACCAGACCAGGCCGTCGATGTACCCGGTGATCCCGGCCGGTGTCCACTCGACGGCGTAGTTGTGCCACTGGGTGATGTCGATCGTTCGTACCTCCCTGGTCTGGAACCTCGAGCCGCTGCAGGCGTAGTGCAGGTAGAACGTGATCGAGGACGTACCCGAGGTCCCCTGGGCGTAGTCGATCTCGGCACAGTTGGGGGACGTGTTGTTGTTCGGCCACAGCAGCAGGGCAGGGTGGTACTTCCGATCCAGCGCATCGGTTCTCATCCGCGCTTCCCAGCGGCCGTATTTCTGCTGAGCAAACCTGGCTGACATGCCGCCGGTAGTGCCGGCCGCGTCACCACTGACGGTAGCCACGCCGCCGTCCACGGACCAGGCCTTCGGGCTCCGGATTCCGTTGCCCGCGTGCCCTGGACTGTCGTAGACCTTCCACTTCGCCGGGTTCGGCGGCCCGGTGTAGGAGAACTCGTCCCCGGTAACCACGGGTCCCCACCCTCGAACGACCGCCGCCTGCGTACCGCTGGCGCCCGCCGTCAAGGCGGGTGCCTGCTCCTGGACGGGCGTGTAGCCGGCCCCGGTCAAACACAACAAGCCTGCGGCAATCAGTGCCGCCGCCGTACGCCTCACTGCCATGAATCCTCCTGGTGTCGGGAAGGATTGGGCATGAGCGTAGTCGGGAAAGTGCCCCGCAGCCAGAGTACCGACTACCTGTTTTTCGTCCGGACGCTACCGGCCAGAGCGGAACGAAAACTGCAATGCGAGGCCTTCCTCTTTCTTCTACGGCCGGGGACGGACCGCGCGGCTGCCCGCCAGTTCGGTGAGTTCGGCCAGTTCGGCCAGCCGGTGGGCACGCGCGGATTCGGCGGGAGTGAACGGCGCCCGAGGACGGGAGAAGCCGAGGGGGCCATGCCAAGGTGACGGTATCTTTAGCAGCGTACCGTCGCATGCCGGCGCGGCGCCGCTGGACCCGGTGCAGTCGCCCGTGGGATTCACGACGGGTTCGGCATCGAGCAATTCAGCGACCGCGAGTTGAAGTTCGCCCGGGTCCTCCGCCACCCTCAGGGCAAGGGCAAGGGCCTTTGTCTGGCCGTCCGCCACAGCTAGGGCTGTTGCCCGCCACACCTGAACGTTTCGTCCCCCGCCCGCCCCGGCCGCAGCGAGCAGCTCAGCTTGGGTGACATGGTCCGGGGCGGCGACCACCAGCTCGTCGAGCACCCCGCCGGTGACCCGATGACTCCGGCACACGAGGATGTTGGCTTGCACACGGGAGACGCCCTCGGCCAGTTTTTCCTGTCCTGCCCCACCGGCATCGATCAAGGTGCGGACTCGCCACAGGGCAGCCGAGTCGTGCAGCCGGCGCCGGTGGCGCAGGGCCGGGGCGTGCAGCCAGCCCCGCAATGCGCGCCGGACCGAGGGCTCGGCCACCCAGATCACCAGTATGGTGGCGGTCAAAGCCAGGACCAGCACTTTGACCACGTAGGGCAGGGCCGCGTTGACCACGGCGGCGTGCACTAGCAGTTCTATCGGCAGCATGGCGGCAACATTGGCTAGGGTGAGGCGAGTCTTCGCGGGATGGGGCAGCTGCCCGCAGGAGTCGCAGGCCAGCGCGTCGGCGGTGTCTCTCTCAGGCAGGGTCATCGCTCCATCTTGAGGGACGGGACGTTACGCCTCAATGCACGCATCGTGAACAGTGGGTAAACGCGCACCGCCTCCAGCGTTTCCGCACGTAGACGCCGAAGGCAGTCGAGTCGACCTGCTTTGTTACGGGCCCTTTAGTAGATGAAGACATCGATCCAGGCGCGGTTGTGGGCGTGGATCAGGACCAGGAACAGCACTAAGTCGAAGAGCAGGTGGACGCACACGATGTAGGCCAGGGACTTCGTCCGCGTGAAAATGAAGGCCTGGACGAGGGCGAAGGGGAAGATGAACCACGGCGCCCAGGCGTGAAAACCGAGTTCCCACAGAAACGAAGTGAAAAGCACTGCCTGCAGCACATTGGCCTGTGCCACGGGCAGATGCCGGCGCAGGAGCACGAAGACGGTGCAGATGAAAAACAGCTCGTCCCAGATCCCCAGGACATTGGTACCCAGAAAGAGACGGCTGATTCCCTCCGGGTCGGAAACAGCCGGCCAGTTGCGGTAGACGCCGGTATTGATCATGTAGGCCGGAAGCAAGGCATAGCCCATAACGACGACGGCCACCAAGTACCATTTCTCGGCCCGCGTCCACGTCTGCCCGGTACGCACGGGAAACCTGACCGCACGGTCCTTGAAGACAAAGCGCGACAGCGAGTAGGGAATTCCCACCGCCAGGATCATGGCCGAACCCATGACGAGCATATGCTCTGTGCTGATATCGGTAGTGATCGGAACAAGACTCATGGCTACCAGTCCGGCCGCGATCAGGGCAAGGTCCCGCAGGAGCGACCCGTCGATTAAAGCTGCCAGCAGGAGCGACGCGGCCAGGAGACTCCAACCCGCGAGTCTTTGTTCCAGAACGAAGAGGACAAAGCCCGAAACCGACACCAGAGCCGAGGGAATCAGCTCCAGTGAACTCCCGTGCCGGGTTTCGGTCCGCCTCTCCAGTCCGCCCCCTGCGCGAAGCTGCCTCCCCTGGCGTTGCAGGCTCCACGCACGCGATTGCAGTCTGTCGTCCACGAGACTAAGCTCCTTTATCCGGCCGCGACGTTGCCAGTATGGGCGCCGATCCGGCGTCCGGCAAGCCTCCGGCGGGGACGCAGGCGGGGACAAAAGCTGCACCTGAAATTGCGTAGCCACTTCAACGCATTTGGGAGACATTGGAGGAGAAGTGACAACCGCGCGATCCGGACCGCGCGCCCAAAGGGAATGCCCAACGATCCGAACGGGGAAATCTCCATGAACCAGTCCACCTTAACCACCACAGCACTGACGATCCTGCGTGTAGTCGTCGGATTCATCTTCGCCGCGCACGGCTGGCAGAAGTACAACGAGTTCACCATTGCCGGCACTCAAGCGTCATTCGCACAATTGGGCGTTCCGGCACCGG
>JAODMV010000037.1 GCA_025464875.1 Arthrobacter sp.
GGGCAGCCCGTCCCGCGGCGCATACAGCTCATTGACGCCCGCCTCCCCGGTCTCCAGCACCCGGCTGCCGCCGTAGAAGTAGACCTCGAAGTCGTTCATGAGCGGGATGTACGCCGAATACAGCACCACCAGGGCGGCGACGACGGCGAGCCCGGCCGCAGCCGTGGCGAGCCGGCCCCGGGCGGTCGGGGCGGAGGCCCGTGTGGTGGTGGTCGTCACGGGATACTAGCTGCCCGTCTCAAGGCTGGAAAGGGCCTGCTCAAGGTCCGCGATGAGGTCCTCGACATCCTCGATGCCGCAGGAGAGCCGGATCAGGTTGACGGGAACGGCCAGTTCGGTGCCCTTGACCGAGGCGTGGGTCATTTCCGAGGGGTAGTTCATGAGGGACTCGATCCCGCCCAGGGACTCGGCAAGGGTGAACACGGAGGTCGATTCGGCCACCTTGCGCGCGGCTGCCTCGCCGCCCTTGAACTGCACGGAGATCATGCCGCCGAACTTCTTCATCTGCTTCTTGGCCAGCTCGTGGCCGGGGTGGGAGGGCAGGCCCGGGTACAGCACGGCCTCCACCTCCGGGCGCTGGAGCAGCCATTCGGCCACGGCCTGGGCGTTGTCGCTGTGCCGGTCCATGCGGACGCCGAGGGTCTTCAGGCCGCGGGTGGTGAGGAAGGCGTCCATCGGGCCGGAGACGGCTCCGACGGCGAACTGCACGAAGCCGACCTTCTCGGCCAGCTCCGGGTCGTTGAGCACGATCGCGCCGCCGACGACGTCGGAGTGCCCGCCGATGTACTTGGTGGTGGAGTGCACCACGATGTCGGCGCCGAGGGCGAGGGGGGTCTGCAGGTACGGCGACGCGAAGGTGTTGTCCACCACGAGGAGGGCGCCGGCGTCGTGCGCCAGCTTGGCGAGGGCCTCGATGTCGGTGATTTTCATCATCGGGTTGGAGGGGGTCTCCACCCAGACGATGCGGGTCTTGTTCGCTGCCACGGCCTCCGCCACGGCGTCCAGATTGGACATGTCCACCGGGGTGTTGCCGATCCCCCACTCGCCCAGGACGCGGTGGATCAGCCGGTAGGTGCCGCCGTAGGCGTCGTTGCCGAGCACGATGTGGTCGCCCGGACGGGTCAGCGCGCGGATCAGGGAGTCCTCGGCGGCGAGGCCGGAGCTGAAGGAGAACGCGGCGGCGCCGCCTTCCAGCGCGGCGAGCTGTTCCTGCAGGGAGTCGCGGGTGGGGTTGGTTCCGCGCCCGTACTCGTAGCCGTTGCGCAGGCCGCCGATGCCGTCCTGGGCGTAGGTGGTGCTGAAGTGCACAGGCGGCACCACAGCGCCGGTGAGCGGCTCGAAGGCCTGGCCGGCGTGCACGGCCCGGGTGTTGAAACCGGCGTCCTTTGAGGAGGAGCTTTCGGGCAAAGACATGGAAGATCCTTTCGGCCGATGTCCGGGCCGGCTGGACGGCCGGCCCGGTCTCCGGGTCAGTTGCTGAGGTAGGCGAGCAGGTCGTGGCGGGTCAGGATCCCCACCGGGGCGCCGACGAACGTCACCATGAGGGTGTCGGCGTCGGAGAGGAGTTCGCGGGCCGTCGAGATCGATTCGAGCGAGCCGATCACGGGCAGCCGGGCCTCCATGTGCTGGGAGATCTTATCCGTGAGTTTCGCCTCGCCGCGGAAGAGCTTGGCGGTGATGGTGCGTTCGTCGACGGCGCCGAGCACCTCGCCCATGACCACCGGGGGCTCCTGGGACAGGACGGGGATGTGCGAGACGCCGTACTCGTTCATGATGTTGATGACGTCGCGGACGGTCTCGTTGGGGTGGATGTGGACCAGGTCCGGCATCTCGCCGGTCTTGGACTTGAGCACCTCGCCCACCGAGGCCTCGTCCCCGCTGGCCAGGAAGCCGTAGGAACGCATCCACTGGTCGTTGAAGATCTTGGCCAGGTAGCCGCGGCCGGAGTCCGGCAGGATGACCACGACGACGGCGTCCTCGGGCAGGTCCCGGGCGGTCTGCAGGGCGGCCACCACGGCCATCCCGGACGAGCCGCCCACCAGCAGGCCTTCCTCGCGGGCCAGCCGGCGCGTCATGGCGAAGGAGTCGGCGTCGCTGACGGCGATGACGGTGTCCGCAACGGTCTTGTCGTAGTTGGCCGGCCACATGTCCTCGCCGACGCCCTCGACGAAGTAGGGCCGGCCCGTGCCGCCGGAGTAGACCGAACCTTCGGGGTCCGCGCCGATGATCTTGACCACGCCGCCCTCGGAGTCGGCGCGCGCGGCGGAGACCTCCTTCAGGTACCGGCCGGTGCCGGTGATCGTGCCGCCCGTGCCGGCGCCGATCACGCAGTGCGTGACCCGGCCGTCGGTGTCGTGCCAGATCTCCGGCCCGGTGGACTCGTAGTGGCTGGCCGGGGCGGCCGGGTTGGAGAACTGGTCCGGCTTGTACGCGCCCGGGATCTCGGAGACCAGCCGGTCCGAGACGCTGTAGTAGCTGTGCGGGCTGTCCGGGGCGACGGCGGTCGGGGTGACCACCACCTCGGCACCGTAGGCCTGGAGCACGGCGCGCTTGTCCTCGCCGACCTTGTCCGGCACCACGAAGATGCAGCGGTAGCCCTTCTGCTGGGCGACGAGGGCCAGGCCGACGCCGGTGTTGCCGGAGGTGGGCTCCACGATGGTTCCGCCGGGCCGGAGCTTGCCGGTGCGTTCGGCTTCCTCGATCATCTTCGCCGCGATGCGGTCCTTGATGGAACCGCCCGGGTTCAGGTATTCCAGCTTCACGAGGACTGTTGCCCCGATGCCGTCGGTCACGTGATTCAGTTTGATGAGCGGGGTCTTGCCGATGAGGTCCAGAACGGACTGGGCGTACTTCATAGGTACAAAGTTACCGTCTCTCGGCCCCGCGCCGCGTCTTCAGGCGCCGAAGTCGTCCCCCGCGCCAGCGCGGCCGGCCGTCGCGTCCTCCCCGCCGCCGGGCATGGCGTTTTGCCACAACCCCACCACGTTGCCCTCGGTGTCGCGGAAGTAGGCGGCCCAGCCCATGCCCGCAACTTCCTGGCGTCCAGTGACGGTAGCCCCGCCGAGGGCCGTGATGTTTTCCAGCGCCGCATCAATGTCTTCGACGGCGATGGTGACCACCGGGGACGTGAGGGTCCCGTCGCGGCGGAACATGCCGCCGTTGATGGACCCCGGCACGGAAGGCCCGCCGGATTCATCCGTCGGGGTGGTCATGACCGAGGTGTACTCCATCTCCGGCATGGGGTTCAGCTTCCAGCCGAACGCCGAACTGTAGAACTTCCCCGCACGCTCTTCGTCGTCCACGGGGATCTCGAAGTGCACTACTTCTCCAGCCATCACGCTCACCTAACTTCAAAGTAGGGGCCAACACGCCAGGCGCGGGCGGTCCACGCCACAACCGGAGTCTAGTCCCGGGCGACCACGCCGATCAGGGCCCTTTGACCTGCAGGTTCGGGGACTGTCCGCCGGGCGTGGGAACATGTTCGGATGACCATCGCAGACCTCCCCGTCGGCCTTTCCGCCGCCGCGGACGCCTCGCTACGGTGGCACCCGGGCGGCCCCTTCGATCTGATGCAGACCATCGGCATCCTGCTGCGAGGCCACGGCGACCCGTCCATCCGCACCGCCCCGGACGGCGTGTGGATGGGATTCGCGACGCCGGCCGGCCCGGCCACGCTGCGCCTCGCCGCCGCCGGCCCGCGGGCGGGTCCGGCCATCGATGCCCAGGCCTGGGGCCCGGGGGCCGCCGACGCCGTGGACTCCGTCCCGCGGCTGCTCGGGAGCGACGACGACTGGTCCGCCTTCGATGAGCCCGAGTTCCACGCCACGCTTCCCCGGATGGTTGTTGAGGCCCGACGCCGGCACCTCACCGTGCGGCTGCCCGCCACCGGGCGGATGATCGATTCGCTCGTGCCCACCATCCTGGAGCAGAAGGTCACGCTCATCGAGGCCCGCCGCGGCTACCGCTACCTGATGTACCGCTTCGGGACCGCGGCGCCCGGCGCCGGGAGCTTCGCGCCGGCCGGCCTCATGGTCCAGCCCACGCCGGAGCAGTGGCTGCGGATCCCGTCCTGGGAGTGGCACAAGGCCGGCGTGGGTCCCCAGCGTTCGGCGGCCGTCATGCGGGCGCTGCGTTCCGCCGTCGCCCTTGAACGGCTCGCGGCGCTGCCGGCCGCGGAAGCGTCCGCGAAGCTGCAGACCATCCCCGGGATCGGCGTCTGGACCGCGGCGGAAGTGGTGCAGCGCACCCACGGCTGCCCCGACGCGATCTCGGTGGGCGACTACCACCTCGCCGCGTATGTCGGGGCGGCGCTGACCGGACGACGGACCGATGACGCCGGCATGTTGAAGCTGCTGGCGCCGTGGGCCGGCCACCGGCAACGGGTGGTCCGGATGATCGGACTCGGCGGTTTCCGCAAACCGGCATTCGGCGCCCGCATGACCATCCAGGACCACCGCAAGCACTGAACCGCTTGTCGCGGGGCAGGCTGCGGGCCGAGCCGGCCCCGGCGCTGTGGACGCCCTCCGCCACCGGGTCATCGACGAGATGGTCATGCAGGGCCGCTTCTCTGGGCGGCGCTACAGGCCCAACGTCGGCGCGCTACAGGCCCAGCCGGGCTGCCGCTTCCTCGCGCATCTCGACCTTGCGGATCTTGCCGGATACGGTCATCGGGAAGCTCTCGCGCACATCCACGTACCGCGGGATCTTGTAGTGCGCCAGCCTGCCGCGGCAGAACTCCGCCAGGCTCTCGGCGTCCAGGGGACCGGCGCCGGGCCGCAGGATCACGCAGGCCATGAGTTCCTCGCCGTACCGTGCGTCCGGAACCCCGATCACCTGCACGTCCCGGATGTCCGGGTGGGTGTAGAGGAACTCCTCGATCTCGCGCGGGTAGACGTTCTCGCCGCCGCGGATCACCATGTCCTTGATCCGGCCCTCGATCACGATGTAGCCGTCCTCGTCCATGCGGGCCAGGTCCCCCGTGTGCATCCAGCCCTCGGCGTCGATCGCCTCGGCGGTCTTGTCCGGCTGGTTCCAGTAGCCGGTCATGACGGCGTAGCCGCGGGTGCAGAGTTCGCCGATCTCGCCGCGCTGCATCAGCGCGCCGCTGAGCGGATCCACGATCCGGCTCTCGAGCCGGGGCATGGTCCGGCCGACGGTCTCCGTGCGCTGCCGCATCGTGTCCACGCCGCGGGTCATCGTGGACACCGGGGAGGTCTCCGTCATGCCGTAGCAGATGGCCCTCCCCGGCATGTTCATTTCCGAAATGATCCGGTTCATCACCTCAATGGGGCACAGCGACCCGGCCATGACCCCGGTGCGCAGGGTGGAGAGGTCGTAGGAGGCGAAGTCCGCCAGGGCCAGTTCGGCGATGAACATGGTCGGCACCCCGTACAGCGAGGTCCCGCCGAAGTCCTGCACCGCCTCCAGCGCCGCCGCCGGCGAGAAGCTGCGGCCCGGAATGATGGTGGCGGCGCCGTGACTGAACGCGGCGAGATTGCCGATCACCATGCCGAAGCAGTGATAGAACGGCACCGGGATCACCACCCTGTCGTGCTCGGTGTAGCCCAGTTGCTCGCCGATCGAATAGCCGTTGTTCAGGATGTTGTGGTGGGACAGCGTGGCGCCCTTGGGGAAACCCGTGGTGCCGGAGGTGTACTGCAGGTTGATTGCGTCATACGGATCCAGCTCGGCCATGCGCGCCTTGAGCGCGGAATGTCCGACGTCGTCCGCCCGCTTCAGCAGCTCCGCGAAGGTGCGCTCCGCCTCCGTTTCCGGGACGCCGGCGGTGAGCTCGGCCAGGCCGGTGTCCGGCAGGAACACCAGTTCACGCAGCTCGGGGCATTCGGCCAGCGCCTGGCGGGCCATCGCCGTGTAGTCGCTGTTCCTGTCCGACGGCGCGCAGACCAACATCCGCATGCCGTTTTGCTTGACCACGAACTCCAGCTCCGAGCCGCGGTAGGCGGGGTTGACGTTGACCAGGACGGCACCGATCTTCGCCGTCGCGTACTGCAGGATGGTCCACTCGGCGCAATTGGGGCTCCAAATGCCGATCCGTGCACCCTTGACGACGCCCCGGGCGAGCAGCGCGCGGCCCAGGCGGTCGACGTCGTCATTTAGCTTGGTGTAGCTCCACCGCCGGGCCTCCCCGCCGGGGACCGCCGCCGCCTCGATCAGGGCATCGTGGTAGGGGAACCGGGCCACGATCCGCTCGAAATTGTCGCCGATGGTCTCCTCGAGGAGCGGGACGTCAGTGCCCCCTGCTGTGTAAGCAAGCATGAGGGAACGCTACCAACAGAGCGCCGGCAAAAGAAGGGGAAAGCTAGGAAGCCCTACGGAATTTCCGGGGCGGGCGGGAGTGCCGGGTATGGTGGACGCATGAGCGCTCCCATTGACCTCCAGGCCACCTTCATCCCCAACGAGGGCGAATTCTTCCGCGTGAAGCTCGCCCTGGAAATCGCGATCGACGAGGTCGTCAACGAACCCGGCTGCATCCGCTACGAACTCACGGAAGCCACCGAGGAACGCCTCGTGCTGACCGAGCGGTGGGCCTCGCAGGAGGACCTGGACAAGCACTCCAAAGGCACGGCGGTCCAGGACCTGAACGAGTCCCTGAGCGCCCTGCTGGCCGAGCCGGTCAAGCTCGACCAGCTCTAGCCAGCAGGTCCCGGGCCGAGAGTCGCCGGCCGCGGGTCGGAGGGCCGGGGTCGCCGGCCGGGAGTCGGAGGGCCGCGCTGGCGGCCCGCCGGAGGCTTAGGACTCCGGGATCTGGGTGCCGTCCTGCTTGGTGCCGTCCTGCTTGGCGCCGTCCTGCGGGGTCGCCGCGGCGGCAGCCTCGGCCTGCGTGCGGGCCACGTGGGCGTGGACTTCATCCATGTCCAGGGCCTTGACCGCGTCGACGACCTGTTCCAGCTGCTGGGCGTTCAGCGCGCCGGGCTGGGAGAACACCAGCACCTTTTCGCGGAAGGCCATCAGTGTCGGGATGGACGTGATGCCGGCCTCGGCCGCCAGCTGCTGCTCGGCCTCGGTGTCCACCTTGGAGAACACGACATCCGGGTGCTTCTCCGAGACGGCGGAGTATGTGGGTCCAAACTGCTTGCACGGGCCACACCACTCGGCCCAGAAATCGACGAGGACAATGTCATTGTTCTCGACGGTAGATGCGAACTGTTCACCTGTAATGTCTACGGTTGCCATGTGTCCACCGTACGCGAGCCGCCTCCGGATGTCCTCCGGGTTTCGCTGATGGCACAGCCCCCGCGGCTGCCCCGCAGCCCGCGGCCAGGCAGCGGCCCGGGAGTGGCCAGCGGGCCAGGTCCCGCTCAGCCCCAGCGGTGCGGGGCGGGCCGGCGGGCGCCGGGCAGCGCGTTTGTTTCCCGCCATTCGTGGATCCACTCGGGCAGTTCGAGGTCCGCCGGCGGCTGGCCGAACTCGCGCAGGATCTCCTCCTGGCTGACGGGCCTTCCCTTGCTCACCAGCCGGGTAGCGATGTAGGCGCGGGCGTAGATTTCCCCGTCCACCACCATGCGCTGCTCGAAGTAGATGGCCTTCGCATCCAGGCCGATGATCTTCGATTCGATCGTGTACTGCTGCCACAGCTGGAGGGAGCGGCGGAAGGCGATGGTCTCCCCCGCGGCCACCGGGCTCCAGCCGCGGCGGCGCATCTTCTTCCAGGTTCCGCTTCGTGTCATGAGGTCGAAGCGGCCGAGGTCCATCAGCGAGAAGTACATGCCGTTGTTGACGTGCAGGGCGATGTCGATGTCGGTCGGCAGGACCCGGAGCGGCAGGGAGGAGGTGTCCCAGATGCTCAGCGGCGAGCGCCGGGAGGACCTGAACAGCAGGAGGAGGGTGCGCAGGAGCAAATGCATGAGCACGATGTTACCCGCGAGTAACAACGGCGCCAAGAGTGGCGGCCCTTCCGGATTGCGCCCGTCGCAGGGGCCTCCTCAACCCAGGATCCGCTGGTACAGGACATGGTCCTGCCAGGAACCGGCAATCTTGAGGTAGGCCGGCGCCAGCCCGATCTCCTCGAACCCGGACCGCTTCAGGACCTTCCGGGACGCGACGTTGTGCGGGAGCGTAGCGGCCTGGAGTCGGTGCAGCCCCAACTCGCTCCGCGCGGCTTCAACGGCAAACGCGACGGCTGCCGTGCCGATCCCGCGGCCGTTGAATTCCTTGTCCACCCAGTACCCCAGGTGCGCGCTGAGGGACGGGCCCCGGACGATGCCGCTGAGTGTCATCACCCCGATGACCAGGTCACCGTGCAGCAGGATCCACGGGACGTCGGAACCGGCGATGAACAAGGCCAGTTTGGACTCGATGCTGGCGGCCTGTCCGGCGACCGTAAAGAAAGACTGGGCGCGCGCCGGCTCCCAGGGGGCCAGGTGCTCCCGGTTCCGCTGATAGGCAGCGCTCATGCGCTCGGCGTCGGACCTGCGCAGCACCCGCATCTGAACAGTCCCCACCAGGGTGCTGCCGTTCTCGATCATCCGCAGACTCTAGCGGTCATCCGGAGCGGCTTCAATGACGGCTCCTCGGCCGCCCTGCTTGAGTTTCCGCCAGCCGCCGGCCCGGTTGTTGGCGATGATCCGCCGGAACATCTCGGTCAGCGCCGGGGCATTGATCGCCGCGCCGCGCCGCACGGCCACGGTGCGTGAGGTCTTGTTGTCCTGGCCGGCCGTGATGATGCCCTCCGGATCCGGCACGATTCCGCCGTCGTACAAGAAGACGTTGACGTGGTCCTTCGCCGCCAGCAGGGCGCAGATATTGCCGTCCAGGACCAAGTACGGCTGGGTGGTGCGCTTGATGGCCTCCCGGACGCCCGGGTCCGCAGCATGGACCAGGGCCCGGACCTCCCGGCAGATTCCTTGCTGCCACTCCGGCAGGGCCTCGATGAACGCATCCACGCGAGGATCGGCCTCGAAGCCGGGGTTGTTGCGGTCGTTCACGTTCTGTTCCCTCCTCGGCGGTGCGGCTCAGGCGTCGTCGTCATCGACGATGGCATCGTCATCGGCGTCGGCGCCACGGACGGTGACGCTCTCGACGCCGGGCAGCTCCATGAGGTTCGGCACGAGCTCACGCAGCGGATGCTGACCGAAGCAGCGGACATCCATCAGCACCATCGGCTTCTTCTCGTCGCCGGCCCTGCTGGTGCGGAGGATTGAGGTGCTGAACCCCATGCTGGTGGCGACCTCGAGCACTTTTCGCAGGACCCCCTGGCCGTCGACATAGCTGATATGCAGGACCCGGTTCCTGTCCGGCGACGGGATCCTCCGTACGGCGGGGGCGACGACAAGCAGGGTGATGAGATGCAGGGCGGTCAGCGCCAGGGCCAGCGAAACCATTCCGGCGCCGCAGGCCATGCCCACCGCCGCGGCTACCCAGATGGTGGCTGCCGTCGTGAGCCCGCGGACGACGTCCCGGCCCTTGAAGATCACGCCCGCGCCGAGGAATCCGATGCCGCTGACGATCTGGGCCGCGATGCGGGAAGGGTCCACGGCGGTCCCGGGCTCGAGCACGGACGCGAAGCCGTAGGCAGAGACCAGGGTGAAAGCGCAGGAGCCAAGCCCGACCAGCACGTGGGTCCGATACCCCGCGCTCTTCTGCCGGAACTGCCGCTCGATGCCGATCAGGGAGCACAGGACGAACGTCGCCAGCAGGAGCCCGAGTTCCACCAGGCTTGTCTCCGTGAAGAATCCCAGCATGCCGCGTTCCCTCCCTGTCCGGCGGAAAGAAGCGGCCAGCCGGACGGTTGGGGGTGGCCGAACGGTTGGGCTGGCCGGTGATGCCCGCCTACGTGCTGACTCTAGCAATGCCGCCCTCAGGCGTCCCCGGCCGCCGGTCCCCCGCCGAGCCCCCTCTGCCACCACGCGGAGGACCGGGTCTCGGGTGCACTGATGTGGCGGCGGCGGCCGCATTGATGGTTGGATGAAGGCATCAGGGCACCGGCCGCGGGGCGCCGGTACCCTGGCACCGATCCTGTGACACCGAGGCGGAGGACGCAACAGTGGAGGACCCCTACGATCTGGAACGGTTCGTGACCGCCCAGAATGCCGGCGGAACCTACCGGCGGGCCCTCACGGAACTTCGCGAGGGATCCAAGAACAGCCACTGGATGTGGTTCGTCTTTCCCCAGATCGCCGGCTTGGGGCACAGCGCGACGTCCCGGAAATACGCCGTCTCCGCCCTGGCCGAGGCGCGGGACTACCTCCGGCACCCGGTGCTGGGCCCGCGGTTGATCGAGGCCGCCGAGTCCGTTGCCGGCCTCCAGGGGCTCACCGCGGAGCAGATCTTCGGCAGCATCGATGCCCGGAAGCTGCACTCGTCCATGACCCTGTTCCTGCGGGCGGCCCCGGAGGAGGCGCTGTTCGAGCAGATCCTGGCCCAGTACTTCGACGGCGTGCCAGATGCGGCCACGGACCGGCTCCTCGGCAACCCGGACTGATCGGCCGCGGCTTCGCTACAGTTCCCGCCAGACGACGCACAAACTGCCCGGCGCTACGCGGATTCGGTAGCGCCGGGCAGTTTGCGCGTCGCCCGCCTCGGACACGAGGATGCGCGGCGACCAGCGGCCCAAGGAAAGTTCAACCCTCCGCCTTTAGTCTCACCTCGGGAGGTGGCCCGGTCACCTGCTCTGGTCCGGCCACACGGTTTGCGCGCCTCGCTTGTCCGACTCCCAGAAGGGCTGGCTCCACCATCGTCAGGGGTGGCGGAGCCAGCTTCGCGATCCGGGCGAAATGGCTTGCCTGTGAGGTGAGGGATTTCACGGCGCCGCCGCAGGAGGTCCGTGGACCTCTCTGCACGGACGCTGACCAGAATAGGCCCGGATCAACAGGGCCCTACGCCGGATCAACAGACGGCATGGTGGCCGCGGTCAAAACCATTGGCCGAAACTGCTCCAGCTGCGGAGGGCCCTTATTCCGGCGCGACGAGCATGGCGCTGCGACAGCCTTCAGCCCAGGGGATCCGCGCCGCTGGCTTGCAGCTTTAAGGCCCGCCGGATGGTGAGGTTCCGGCGGGCCGTTTCAGTTGTCTATTCAATTGTTCGGACCCGTGCAGCAAGGCTTTGGCCTCAACCTAATAATGCGCACGGCGCGGACTGGGAGAGGATGGGTGGGCCCTCCTATGGTCAGCCGCGGCCCTGACCATAAACGGTTCAGTCCGTAACAAGGCAAGCTACGGGCTGAACCTTGGGAAAACCTTGGGCCGGCCAGGACCTGCCCCTGTGCGATCCATGGACCACTCGAACAGCCCGGTCACACCGGATCTCTACGCGCACATGGTCGGCGGCGCCCGGAACGCGGTCGAGGGCGCGGCCTCACTGCTCCCAGCAGGACCGTGCCCACAACTGTGCCCCCCGGGCAATAAAAAAGACCCGCCCGGACCTCCGAAGAGATCCGAACGGGTCTAGATTTCCCGGAAATCCGGGGATGTGGCAGATGAGGGATTCGAACCCCCGTAGGCGTTGCCAGCTGATTTACAGTCAGCCCCCTTTGGC
>JAODMV010000047.1 GCA_025464875.1 Arthrobacter sp.
GGCCACGACGCGGAAGACCTTGTAGGCGCGGGTGGCCAGGGGCTTGCGGCGGCGCGGGGCGGGCCCGGGCTGCGCGGCGGTTCCGGGTTGGGTCAGGACGGTCATTTGCTTACCGCTTTCTTGCGCATGGTCAGCAACCACATGGAGCCGATGATGATCATGAAGAACAGGATCAGCACCGCGGAGGACAGCCCGTACTGGTTGTAGTCGAAACTCAGCCCGTAGGCATAGACGTTGAGGGTCTCCACCTCGTGGAAGGAACCGCCGCCCTTGCCTTTGGTGGCGTAGAGGATGTCGAAGGTCTTGAGGGCGTCGATGCCCCGGAGCAGGATGGCGACGATCACTGTCGGCATCATCAGCGGCAGGGTGATGAAGAAGAAGCGCTGGAAGGCGTTAGCGCCGTCCCTCCGGGCGGCCTCATCGGGCTCCTCCGACAGGTAGGTCAGGCCGGCGAGCAGGATCAGGACCACCATGGGGGTCCACTGCCACACGTCCATGAAGATCGTGGTGCCCAGCGCGGTGTCCTGGCCGGAGAGCCAGGGCTGGGGCGGGATGCCGACCATGCCGAGGAGCTGGTTGACGAAGCCGATGTTCGGATCGAAGATCAGCCGCCACATCATGCCGACGGCCACCGGGGTGGCGACCAGCGGCAGCAGGATGGCCACGCGGACCCACTTCTCGCCCCGGAAGGGACGCCACAGCAGCAGCGCGATGCCCATGCCCAGTACGACTTCGCAGACCAGGGCGACGCCGGTGAAGGACAGCGTGCGGCCGACGGCGGGCCAGAAGCGTTCGGTGTCGGACAGGACCGTGAGGTAGTTCTGCAGGCCGACGAACTCGGACGCGGCCCGCACGGAGCCCTGGGAATCGGTAAGGCTCAGGTAGATGGTCCAGGCCAGCGGGAAGACGATCAGGACGCCGACGAAGGCCATCGCGGGGGCCGCGAACAGCCATTTGCGGTGCCGGTTGGCCCAGGCGGAGAAATTCTCACGTGCGCCGGGCGGGCGGCCGGTGCCGCGGGCACCCGCGCGCCGGGAGGCGGCGCCTCGGGAAGAGGTCAGTACAGACATGGTTCACCTAAAGAGTCGGGGGTGAAGTGACGAGCGGGCCGCGGCGGGACGGCAGCAAGGCCGCCGCCCCGCCGGGCTGTGTTGTGTGCCGGGCGCGGAGTGCGCCCGGGGCGCGCTGTTACTTTTCGCTGTCCAGGAACTTCTGGAAGGCGTCGTGGGCCGTGTCAGCGGCGGCGGAGGCATCGGCTCCGGTGATGGTGGCAACGATCGGGGCGCCGACGATCTCACGGGCCTTGCCTACCGTGACAACCTCGGGGCGGTCGTGGCCTACGCCTGCCTTGGCGCTGGCGGCGATGGCCTCGGCCAGGTCCTTGGGGTAGGTGGAGGTTCCCTCCGGGTCGGCCCAGACCGAGGTGCGGGGGCCGGGGACGCCAGCCTTCTGCGCGGCCAGGGTACGTTCCTTGCTGGTGGCCCACTGGATGAACTTCCAGGCGTTGTCCTGGTTGCCGGACGCCTGGTTGACGGCCAGGCCCCACGACGGGATGTTGTACGGCTTGGAACCGGCGGGGCCGGCGGGCAGGGCGGCGAAGCCGACGGTGTCCGCGACCTTGGACTTGGCCGGGTCGGTGGCGTTCTTGTAGAGCGAGTCGGCCTCGGTGTAGAAGGCTGCCTTGCCCTGCGTAAAGATCGCCATGGCTTCCGGCCAGCTCATGTCGGTGCTGACGTTGGCCGGGCCGTAGTTCCTGATCAGGCCGCCGTAGTAGGCGTACGCTTTCTTGGCGGCGTCGCTGTTGACGGCGGACTTGCCGCTGGCGTCGGTGAAGTCGCCGCCGAAGCTGTACAGGAAGCTGGAGAACTGGGTGACGGCGGCGGACTTGCCCGTGCGGGCCACGAAGCCTGCGACGTCGGGCGAGGAGGCCTTGATGGCCTGGGCTGCTGCTTCGAGCTCTTCCATCGTCTTGGGAACCTCAAGGCCCGCGGCCTGCAGCAGGTCCTTGCGGTAGTAGAGCACTTCGCGCTCGGTGATGACCGGCACGCCGACAACCTTGCCGTCAACGGTGGTGGCCTTGACCGGGCCCTCCTGGTAGTCCTTCCAGTCCCAGTTGGCGTCCGAGGAGACCTTGCTGGTCAGGTCGGCGAGGTAGCCGTTCTTGGCGAACGCCTTGCCTTCCTGGAGCGGGCGGTACATCATCACGTCGATCTCGTCGCTGCCGGCGTTGAGCTTGACGTTGTACTGGTCCGAGAGCTGGTCTTCGCCGAGCTGGGTCAGTTCGACCTTGAGGCCGCTGGACTTTTCGAATTCCGGAATGGCGGCCTTGATGCCTTCAGTCCAGACGTGGTTGGCAAGCGTGACCCGGACGGTCCCTGCCGCCGCGGCATCGCTGCTGCCGCTGCCGCCACAGGCCGTCAGCCCGAGCGAGAGTGCCGCGGCGACGGCCGCGTACTTCACAATTGAACGTCGCTTCATTACGACTCCCTATGTTTTTAAGGCTGACGAGACCGTTCAGCCGCCCGCAAATGCATCTTTACATCTGCTCTGAAAGCGATCATAGAGAAATAAAGCAGACATAGACAAGCCCTTTTGCAGACTCGTATGCTTTATTTTATGAAAACCCCAAAGGCGGAGTCCCCAGCTGACCTGCACTCAGTGTTGGTCCAACACCTGGGGCTCTCCATCGCCGAGGGGACGCTGGCGCCGAACTCCATCCTGCGGCTGGACGAGCTCGAGGCGCAGAACAACGTCTCCCGCTCGGTGGTCCGCGAGGCCACCCGGGTGCTGTCCTCAAAGGGCATGCTGGAATCCCGACGGCGGCTGGGCACCGTGGTGCAGCCGGAAGAGTGCTGGAACCTCTACGACCCCCAGGTCATACGCTGGCGGCTGGCGTCCTCGAAACGGCTGGACCAGCTGCGCGCGCTGAACGAACTCCGCGGCGCGATCGAGCCCCAGGCCGCGCGGCTGGCCGCCGGCCGGGCGTCGTGGGACGCGGGCAGCGACCTTGTCTCCCAGGCGGCGCGGCTGTGGGCGGCAGGCCAGCGCGGAGACCAGGATGAATTCCTCCGGCTGGACATCGAATTCCATGCGGCGGTGCTCCGCGC
>JAODMV010000408.1 GCA_025464875.1 Arthrobacter sp.
GTTCTCTCGGTGGCAGAATGTGACTCTGGCCAGCGGGAACGTGATGTGGTTCACTGTTACGAGCAGCCGTTAGGTGCACTCAATGTTGAGGGAGATTCCGTAATGGGTTTTGGTGTCATGGACCGCCGGGGATTTATGAAGTTTTCGACCGCTGCGGGCGGGGCGGTTTTTCTGGGGGCGGCGGCCACGGGCTGCGCGCAGGGCGGAACGGCCGGCAGCGGCAGCAGCGGCGGCGCCGGGTATAGCGGCGATGTGGCCGTGACGGGACTGCAGAGCCTGGTCCACTCCGCGCCGTTCTTCATTGCCCAGTCCGAGGGGTATTACAAGGACGAAGGGCTGACGCTGGAGCATATCCAGTTCCCGGGCGGCCTGGACACGGTCCGCGGCATCGAGTCCGGCATCGGTTTCGGCACCTCCGCGACGATCCCGGTGTTCATCGGCGCCGAGAAGGGCATGGACGTGCGGATCATCGGCAACTTTGTCACGATCGCGTCCGTGGACTTCGTGGCGTTGTCCGGCTCGGGCATCAAGACCATCGAGGACGTGCGCGGCAAGAAGGTCGCGGTGAGCACGCCCGGGTCGAACTCGACCTATTTCGCCGAACGGACCCTGCGGGAAGCGGGCCTGACCCCGGGCAAGGACGTGGAACTGATCAGCGTCGGCTCGGCCAGCGATTCCTGGACCGCGGTGTCCAAGGGCGTCGTGGACGTCGCGTGGACCTCCTCGCCGCTGCTGGAAAAAATGGAGGCCGAGGGCGGGGCGCAGACCATCTGGCGTTCCCGGGACTACGTCACGGACTGGTCCGATACCTGCCTGGTCGCCACCGGCGAGTTCGTGGACAAGAACACGGACGCGCTCAAGGGCTGGGGCCGGGCCCTGAAGAAGGGCGCGGACCTGATCGCCAGCGATCCCGAGAAAGCGGCCGCCGCTTACGCCACGGCCATCAAGTCCACCCCCGAAGTGGCCCTGAAGGCCCTGCAGAACGCGAAGGACATCTTCAGCCTCGAATTCACCGACGCCCAGCTCGCCGCTGTCGTGGCCGCCGGCAAGGAACAAGGCCAGCTGACCAAGGACCCGGACCTCAAATCCATCGTCATGAGGGACTTCCTGGCATGAACCAGACACCCACCCTGCGCCCGGCGGGCCTGGCCAACGAAGTCATCTTCGACAACATCGGCATGACATTCAACACCGCCACCGGATCCACGGAGGCCGTCGCGAACGTCACCGGCTCGATCCCGGAAGGCAAATTCGTCTCGGTCATCGGCCCCAGCGGCTGCGGCAAAAGCACCCTGCTCGACATGGTCGGCGGCCTGCTCAAACCCACCAAGGGTTCAGTGAGCATCAACGGCGAGACCGTCACCGGCCCCCGCCGCGATACCGCCATGGTCTTCCAGGAAGACTCCACCCTGCACTGGCGCAGCGTCCTGGACAACGTCGCCTTCGGCCTGGAAGTGCAGGGCAGCCCCAAAAAGGACCGCTACGACCGGGCCCGGGACATGATCGAGCTGGTCGGACTGCGCGGCTTCGAAGACCACCGCCCGGGCCAGCTCTCGGGCGGCATGAAACAGCGCGTCGCCATCGCCCGGGCGCTGGCCATGGAACCACGGGTCCTGCTCATGGACGAACCCTTCGGCGCCCTGGACCAGCAGACCCGCCAGTTCATCGGCCGCGAACTGCTGCGCATCTGGGAAAAAACCCGCAACCGGGTCCTGTTCATCACCCACGACATCCAGGAAGCGGTCTACCTCTCCGACGAAGTCTGGGTCATGTCCGCCCGGCCCTCGGTCGTGAAAGAAATCGTTCCGATCGACCTGCCCCGCCCCCGACCCGAAGGCACCCACTCCCTGCCCCGCTTCCGCGAACTCGAAGACCACCTCTGGGCACTGGTGAAAGTCGAAGCGGAAAAAACCCTCGGCCCCGGAGCGCGGCTGGCGTGAGCACAACCCAGACCACCCTGCCCGCACCGGCACCGGCACCGGCAGGGCCAACCACCCCGCCCTGGCGGCGCCCGGCCCTGGTGCGCTGGACCATCATCGCAGCCCTGGTCCTCCTCCTCGAAGCAACCACCCGCACCGGACTGATCAGCCAGACCCTCATGGTGCCCCCCACCGAAATCCTGGCCCGGCTGATCACGATCGTGCCCACCGGACAATTCGGCCAGGACGCCGCCCGCACCCTGAGCACCATCCTGACCGCCTTCGCCTTCGGCGTGGGCCTGGGCATCCCGCTCGGGGTCTTCCTCTGGCGCATCCCCACCGCAGGACGGGTCCTGGAACCCTTCATCGTCACCGGCTACGCCATGCCCACCCTGCTCTTCTACCCCGTCCTGCTCGCCGCCATGGGACTGAACGCCGGCCCGATCATCCTCATCGCCGCCTCCATGTCCCTCATCCCGATCGCCCTGACCACCATGGTCGCCCTGAACTCCATCAAACCCATCCTGCACAAACTCGCCAACTCCGTCAGCGCCTCCCCCACCCAGTACTACCTCAAGGTCCTGCTCCCCGCAGCGACCCCCCTGGTCTTCCCCGGCGTCCAACTCGGCTTCATCTACGCCGTGATCGGCACCATCGCCATGGAATTCATCCTCGCCGGACAAGGCATCGGCTTCCGCGCAGGGTTCTACTACCGGGAACTGAACACCGCCGACATGTGGGCCTACATCGCGATCGTCGTCATCCTCAGCGTGCTGGTCAACACCCTCCTCACCCGGGCCGAAAAACGCATCAGAAGGGACATGCTGTGAGCACCGGCACCACCACCGCCCCCGCACCACCGGCCCCCGCACCCGCCACGGCCCGCCCCCGCACCGCCCTCACCGACAACCTCTGGCGCGCCGCCGTGCTCGCCGCCCTCGTCCTGGGCTGGGCAGGACTATCCGCCATCACCGACCTCGTCGCCTCCCCCGCCGCCTCGATCACCGCCCTGGCCGAACTCTTCGCCGACGGCAGCATCTACCGGCACCTGAACTCCACCCTGCACGCCGTCGCCCTCGGCTTCGCCATCGCCGCCGCCATCGGCTTCCCCCTCGGCTACGCCATCGGCCGCAGCAAATTCCTCGGCGCCGTCTTCGACCCCATCATCGCCGGCGCGTTCTCCATCCCCCGCGTCATCTTCTTCCCCATCCTGCTCCAGATCTTCGGCGTCGGAGAAGGAGCCCAGGCCGCCATGGCCGCCCTCGCCGCCGTCTTCCCCATCATGGTCTCCACCACCGCCGGAGTACGCGCCATCAACCCCCTCCTGCCCAAACTCGCCCGCTCCCTCAGCCTCTCCCCCCTCCAAACCGTCACCAAAATCTACGTCCCCGCCATGGCCCCCTCACTCATGGTCGGCATCCGCATCGGCTTCAGCATCGCCTTCATCAACGTCATCATCGCCGAATTCTTCGCCGCCCGCGCCGGCCTCGGCCTGCTCACCCTCCGCGCCTACGGCAGCCTGGACCTCCCCACCATGTACGGCATCATCCTCCTCCTCGCCGCCATCGCCCTCATCGGCAACCTCGCCCTCTGGGCCATCGAACGCCGACTCGCCCAAACCACCTAACCCACACCCCACCCACAACCCG
>JAODMV010000060.1 GCA_025464875.1 Arthrobacter sp.
GCACCACCGTCGGAGAGAGCTTCGCTGATTACATCAATGTGGCCCTCGGAGTCGGCCTTGGCTCAACGGCAATCATCTTCACCGTGGTCACTGCCGTTGTGCTCGGCGTTCAGATGCGTCTCCGGCACTACCTCCCCGGCGCGTACTGGCTCACGGTCGTCATGATGAGCATCACCGGAACGCTCTACACCGACCTCCTCATTGACCAAGCCGGCGTACCTCTCTGGGTCAGCGCCGGCGTGTTCTCGGCAGGGCTCGCCGTTGTTTTTGCGATCTGGCTCCTTAAAGAACGAACCCTCTCCATCCACAGCATCGCCACCAGGCCCCGCGAAGCGTTCTACTGGCTCGCCGTTCTGGTGACCTTCGCTCTCGGCACGGCTCTGGGCGACTGGACTCTTGAACTCACCGGATGGGGACCCGGCTTTTCGATCTTGCTGCCCCTGGTCCTCATCGGTGTCGTCACCGCTCTCTGGCGTTTCGGCGCGAACCCCGTCCTCGCCTTCTGGATCGCCTATATCCTCACCCGACCCCTCGGGGCCAACATCGGAGACTGGCTCGGTCTCACAACCGCCGAGGGCGGGCTGGGCCTTGGTGCCCTTCTGACGAGCATCATCTTCCTCGCCGCGATCCTCGCCACCGTCGTATACCTCTCGATCAGCAAAGCCGACGTGGTCGAACGCGCATCCGGCAAGACAACGCCGGCAGCGCCCCCCGCACGCCAGCGAACCGCGTTGGGCATCCTCGGGGCGGCTGCGGTTGCCACCTTCGCGCTCCTCGCGTACACCAGCAGCCTCCCGCACACGAGCGCACTCGCCGGGAAAGGTCCGGCACCGAGCTGTCAGGCAGGCTCCATCGCACTGACGCAGTCAGAGGCCCGATCGGCAGCACAGTCGCACTTCCCCGCCTCGAACGTCGCCGAACTCCGAACCATCACCTCCGACACCCTCACACTCGTCAAAAAAGGCGACAAGAGTGCAGCCGCGGCCCACGCCACCGACCTCGAAACCGCCTGGGACGACAACCAGCAAGCACTGAACGCCGCCGACTGCGCCGCATGGACCTTCATCGGTAAACAGATAGATCCCGTCCTGTCCGCCGTTCGCTCGCACACACCTAATCCGGCCACGGAACAGACAGTGTTGAACAGCTCCTCACGACTCTTGGAGGTGCCTGACCAGGCCGTGCAGGTCGAATCCACAGCGCGCTTCACTTATTTCAGAGAAGTGTCGGAGCCCCTGAAGGCCGCGCCGGAACGGGCTCAGGTGTTGCAACGACCACTGGAGGGGCAGTGTCTGAACAACGCTGGATCCACGGTCGTCCCGACAGGCCGGGCGGTGCCTGGCGGGGCGACTGGTCATGAGCGGAGCCGTGGATCCGGTGGCGACCGAAGTGGACCAACAAGAGTCAGCGCAGCAGCTCCTGGCACAGGCCAAAGTGTAGGGAATCGATCTCAGAAGGATGGTTGGTGACACCGTCCCCGCAGGGCGTCAGGTGTCCGTGAGGGATCGGCCTGCTGCCGGCCGGCTCCTACTCCTAACCCGGCTCGATGTCTCTACCTCCGTTTCCCGGAAGGCATGCGTTTCTGGACGTAGCGCCGCGGTCTGGCCAGCGTTGGCCGTTGCGGTGTAGAAGGGAAGAGGTAGGGAGTTGAACCGTGAGGAGTCAAGGTGGACCGGAGAGCAGCCGCCTGCAACGTCTTGCCCCGCTTGCGTGCGCCCTGCTGCCGCGCATGCCCGGCCCTTGACGTCCTGGCGGATGCCTAATGAGTAGCTTCGTTGACACTGTCCTGAACGTCGACCCGCTGTTGGCCCTGGTCATCGTGGGCCTGCTGGTCTTCGCCGAGGACGCCCTCTTTGTCGGGTTCGTCATTCCGGGAGAGACCGCGGCGGTCCTTGGCGGGGTCGTGGCCAGCCGCGGGAACCTTCCCCTGTGGTCGATGATGGTCCTGGTCGTGTTCGCCGCGGTCATCGGCGACACGATCGGCTACGAGGTCGGCAAACACCTCGGACCCCGGATGCTGAATCTGAAAGTCCTGAACAGGCGCCGGGCCAAACTCGAGAAAGCGCAGGACTTCCTGCGCCGCCGTGGTGGCTTGGCGGTGTTCCTGGGACGGTTCATCGCGTTCTTCCGCGCTGTCATGCCCGCCCTGGCCGGTTCCTCACGCATGCATTATCCGAAGTTTTTGGCCTTCAACGCCGCAGGCGGCCTGGTGTGGGGCGCCGGGTTCGTCCTGCTCGGGTTCCTGGCCGGGAACTCCTACGAGGTGGTAGCCAAAACCGCGGGACGGGACATCACCGCCGTAATCGTGGCGGCCGGTGTGACCGCCGTGATCATCTGGCGCATCCGTAAATCCCGCGCCAAACATGGCGCAGCGCTACCCGCCGACGGGCCGGAACGGTGAGCGGGCCTGCCCGGCGGGGCCAGTCAACCCCTGGGGGAAGGAACGGAACGGCGATGGCAGCTCATGGCGACGGAGCGGATGGGCTGCTCAAACCCCTCTTCGGCGCCCCGCCTGACGGGGTGTACGGTCGCTCGTGCCCGGCTGCCGGGCAGGCTTTGGGTCTGACCGGTCAGCGAGGTGGTTTATTACCTATCTGAGTTCACTCCCGCGAAGCACTTGATCAGGACGCTGCAATGCATTTAGAGCGGTTTGTCTGCCTGGTCAGGTAGAGGCGGTGCGCGGTGATGACGAGGGCCAGCCACGCGGCCCCCAGCATCCAGGCGGCAATAACGTCGGTGAGCCAGTGGTGTCCCAGGTACACCCGGCTCAGCCCCATGGTCACGGCGAAGAAGGCCGCCGCGGTGGCGGTGGCGATTCTTGCCCGTCTCGTTTCTTGCCGAAGGATGAGCAGATACGCGACTATTCCGGCGATCACGATGGCGTTCAGGGAATGTCCGCTGGGGAACGCGGGGGAGTAGTCGTAGGGCGGCACTGCGTCGGAGACGTCGGGCCGGGCCCGACCGAAGATTTGTTTTCCGGCCACGGTCATTGCCAGCGAACCGGTTCCTGCCATCCCGATGAGAATCACGGGGTCCAGGACCGCCTTTTGAGCGCCAGGATCAGGAGAGCAGCAACAGCAATGATGGGAATGCCGACGGCGCCGCCGATATTTGTGTAGGCCGTGACGATGGCATCCAGTGCGGGGGAGCGCAGGGACTTTCCTCCGGTCAGTGCAGGATGGTCCAGGCCCGCGACCCCGTCGGCTTCGCCCACTGACTTGTACACCAGCGCGAACATGGCTGTGAGTACGGCGGCTACCGCCAGCCCGAGCAACAAGGTCAGGACCAGAGCCCCGTGCGGACCGAGGTGACGGCTGGCCCGCTGGAAAAGGCGAGTGAGAAATTGACCGGCACGGCTGTCCCATTGGGTGAGGTCGTGTCGGCCGACGGACCTGTCCTGGCGCATCTCCCCGGACATGCCGTTTCCTGCATGTGTATCCGGTTCTTTAGCCAACTCGGTGTCCGATCCCTAGTCCCAGCCATCCCTGCAGGCAAACCCTAAGTAGTCCTACTATCGGCGCGGGCTGGTTGCCCGTCAAATCCGGTCGCTGCTCTGCCCGGTCCACCTCGCCGACGTCCCATTCCGTCCAGCTGGCCCGGTCGCCGGCGGCGGTCGGCCTCGAAGGTCGGCGACACAGAGAAGGGCAGGCTCCGGATTGTCTGCCGGGCCGTGTTGGCACTGATGTTACCGGCGCCCGCGTTCATGATGCCGCCGTGTACGCCGCCGAACCGGCGGCTACACGGGGGTGTTTTCGTCCACCCGGCCGGCGTTGAATTCGGTGGCGCCGGTTTTCTTTGACGTCCCCGTTGTTGTCAAGAACGGTCCTCGGCTGATCTAACGGCCGCTGCCGCCGCCGGTTTGCGGGCCGCGCCGGGCGAAGACGAAGGTCGCGGGCCCGGTCTATCCCGGCGACGTGGTGGCCGGTGCTGTTTTGACGGTGGCGAGGAGGATGACTCCGGCGACGGCTGTCGCGCCGGCGAGGGCGAAACCAAGGAATGCCAGCGGCGGGGCGGTGTCGGCTTCACCGAGGACAGTGATGGCAAGGGTCACCGCGACGAGCGGATCGACGACGGTCAGGCCTGCGACGACGAGTTCCGGGGTGCCCCTGGTGTGGGCGTTCTGGACGAGGAATGTCCCGGACAGGGCGGCAAGAACCAGCCCTGTCAGGCAGGTCAGGGACAGCCATTCAAAGTCGCCCTGAAAGAGCCGGGCGATGACGGTTTTTGCCAGGGCCGCGACGAATCCGAAGAGGATCCCGGCGCCGGCGGTGAACACGACCGCGCCCCAGCGGTGGCGCCACAGACCGAAGCCTGCACCGAGCGCGCCGAGGACGGCACCGAGCAGGGCCAAGATGGTGATGAGGTGCCGGTCGTTGATCTCAACGTCCTGCGCGGAAACGGCCGCGACCGTGACAAACCCCCCGACACCGCCGGTGCACAGGGCCACGGAGGTGAGCGCTCGGCGGCCCGGGGACCTGCGGGTCATCCTGGCCGTGGCCAGGGTCGTGACGACCAGGGCGACGGCACCGATGGGCTGGACGACGATCAGTGGTGAGAACCTCAGGCTTGTGAGCTGCAGGAGGATTGCCGCTGCGAGCAGTGCTGTTCCTGCCAGCCAGGCCGGTTTGCGCAGGAGGGCCCGTAGCCGGCCCCCGCCCATGCTTCCGGCGGCACGCCCCGGTGCCGGGTCCTGGTCTTCGACGGCTTTGTGTTGAAAGAGTGTACCGAGGGCCAGCAGGACCGCCCCGGCAACGGCGATCGGGATTCCGAGCCAGTGATAGGACGACAAGGCCGGCACGGCGAGAGTCTGGATCATGATCGGATCCTATGTCGGGAACAGCCGAAACCCTACCCCCTATCTCGCTGGAACGTTGCGCTCCCAAGGGGGCGCCGACCAGCTATTACGGCGCCGCGCACAACTCCCTGCCCAGTTACCCGGATTTCCGGTCAGCCGCCCAACCGCAGCACCGAACAGGACTGCCACATCCAGGACCCGAAGCGCCCAGCCACGGCCTGCAGGCCAGGAACTCCAGACTTCTCGTATCCCTTGGGTTACAAGACCGAACTGCTGCCCTTTCCCGAGATGCGCATCCAGTAGATGTACCCCCGGAGGGATTGTTTCTTCTTCGTCTTTCTGAAGGCGAAGTTGCGCAGTCGCTGCCCCAATAGACCCCGACTGAGACGCCAGTTCCCTGAGTTGCTCGACTGCCTCCCGTGCGTCGGATGCGGTATTGATGTCTGTGATTGGGATCGACGAGAGCACCTCTCGCTGTACATCTTCGAGGCTCGGCGTTCCACCAAGCCGGGACACTGCGCCCTGGATAAGAGCAATTGAACCGTCCCGCGAATCATGCCGCCTGTTTATTGGCGGCGTCGTCGGGTAACGAGCCGATTTCTCGAGCATAGTATGCCTGCTCGAATTCCTCGGGCGTCTGGTGCCCGAGGAAGGAATGGAGGCGCTGGTTGTTGTACCAGTGAACCCACTCGAAAACGATCTCCATCACGTCGGTTTCGGTCTTCAACGCCCTCGTGCGGAACGGTGAATCCTTCGCGACGGCCTCGTTCTTGAACAGCCCCATCACGGTCTCCGCGGCAGCATTGTCGTAAGCATCACCAACGCTGCCAATGGACGGCTGCAGGCCCTCCAAGGCCAGCGTGTCGGTGTACCGGATCGAGGTGTACTGGCTGCCCGCATCGGAATGATGGATCAGTCCCGCCGGTACCGGCCGGCCGGTCTGCTCCCGCCGCCACAGGGCCATACGAAGGCAGTGTTCGACGAACGCCGTGTCCTTGACGGTTGAGGCCTCCCAGCCAACGATCGCCCGGGAGTACAGGTCGATGACCAGGCGACGCAGACGAATCCCGAGTAGACCGGCACGTAGGTGAAATCGGTTACCCAGATCTGGTTCGGGGCCGGGGCGCTGAAGTCCCGATTCAGCAGGTCGCCGGCACGGCGCCCGTCCTTGCCGGGGATCGTGGTGCGGGTCTTGCGACCCCTGACGTGGCCGTTCATGCCCTCGTCGCGCATGAGCCGGTCCACGGTGTGTTTGGAGGCTTCCGGGAAACCGCTACGGCGCAGCCACTGCGTCATCTTCCGCCTCCCGTAGATGTCTCGGGCCGGGGGCGTCCCTTCGCGTCGGGGACTTTCAAGCTGCGTAGCGCGTCGGTAATGCGTGCGTCTTCGATGATGCGCAGCGCCGGCAGCCGGCTCTTCCACGCCCGGTAGGTTCGTGCGGCGACCTGCACGCCCTGCTCCCGCAGGACGGCGCAGATCGACTCGACCGCATAACCAACAGCGCGCATTTCGTCGATGAACCGACAAATCAGCGGCGGCGAGGGTCGAGCTCCCTCGCGAAGAAAATCGAGGCCTGTTTCAGGATCTCGTTGGACTCCTTCAAGTCCCGTACCTCAGCCCGAAGCCGCTTGATTTCCTCCAGCGCATCACTGCTCGGACCCGTCTTCTCGCGAGCATCGATCTGCGCCTGGACAACCCAACGCCGCAGCGATTCAGGACCGACTCCGAGCTTCGTCGCCAGTGCTTTGCAGGCGGCATAAACAGACGGGTATTCGGACAACCGATCCATGATCATGCGCACTGCACGGTCACGGACTTCGGGAGGGAACTGCTTGGGCATAATCACTATCTTTCTCACAGAAGATAGCGGCATCAAACCCGGGACGGTTCAACAACGCCCAAGCCGGCTTTAGTGCTCTGGGGCATGGCCCGCCATGATCTGAAACGGGCTGAGTGACTCCTTGGAGGGCAGCCGTTGTGCCCTCGGCCTGTCGGGCCCTCCAGCCGATGGCCGGTTCCGTTTGCGGCATATCCTTGCCGCGGTGCTGAGACGGGACAATCAATCGGCACTTGCCTGGCTTGCTGTGTGTCCATAGCCAGCACCTTGGTAGGTGGTCATCTAGTAGTTCAAAGCTAATTGACAGCGAGGACGTCAGCGCCGCAATGTACCTGGGGGAGCTCCTCGAACGCGGGCTTTCCAAACCAGTATCCCTGGAACAGGCGGATGCCGGCCGCCTTCAGAACCAGGAACTCCGCCTCAGTTTCGATGCCTTCTGCGAGTACCGTGATGTCCAGTTCCCCGGCGATGCCGACGATGCCGGCGACGACGGCCTGACGGGCCGGGTTGGCGTCGATCCCTCGGATGAGCTTCATATCGATCTTGATCAGGTCCGGCTGGAAATCGACCAAGAGCCCCAGGCCCGCATGGCCGGCACCAAAGTCGTCGGTGGCTGTGGTGAAACCATGTTTGCGATACTCGATGATGATGTTCTTAAGGTGCTCGGTGTCCGAGACCTCTTCGTTCTCGGTAAATTCGAACATGATGGACGACGTCGGAAAGCTGCACCGCCTGGCCGCGAGCAGCGTCGCACGAAGGCAGGCAGCCGGTTCGTAGACCGCATTCGGCATGAAGTTGATGGAGAGCATCAATTCCTCACCGGCCGGAAACAGCCGCGATGCCAGTTCGATTGCCTTGACGCGGCAGTCTTGGTCGAAGCGGTACTTCTGCTCCGGTGAGACCTTTGACAAGACCTCAAACGCCCCCTCGCCAGCCAAGCCTCGGACCAGCGCCTCGTAGCCCCACACGCGACCGGCAACGGCGTCATAGATGGGTTGGAACGCCATGCTGAAGTCGAAGTTGAGTTTGGAAGATGTCGTGCAGCCTTCGCATGCCATGGGGAGTCCTATCTCGCTTGTTGCACCCTCTGTGTGCTACGACCAATTCCGCTCACATCATTGCCAATTTGATTGGAGCGTGGTCGACCGGGCAGGTCTACCCACATTCCCGCGGCTGCTGCGCGGTCCGAGTCCGCTGGGGTCCCGCCGCTTCTCAGGGGCATAGAAGGCATAGCTGGGCCGAGCCCTGCAGGATTCTTCTTGTAGGGCCGCCGCCGTTGTGCCTCCGGCTCCTGGCTAGCGACGACACCCGTACGTACCGTTGAGGTATGAGCCGTTTTGGGCCGAGTGCCGAACGGATAGAGAGCCGCCACCGGAGACGGTCTCGTGCCTGGTTACTGCGGGAATTCTGGCCGCGGTGCTGGCGCTTGATGGAGATCCGCGCGAGCCGGGCCTCGGTAAAGAACGAAGTTTCCAGCCGGGACACTTCGGTTCGGACGCATCAGGAGGCCCTCACTGGCGCCCTGTCTGGGTGGTTCTGGTTGCACTCGAGCGTCGTATTCGGGTTGTGCCTGTTGCTCACCTCCCGGTATCCGGGCCCCCGCCGACAAGGTCGGCGCCGACGGCGGAGAGCGCGGGCGGAGGGGCCGACAGCCCGGAGGCGTTGATCTTTTCACCGATGCGCAGCGACGCCGCGGCCGGCGCGTCTGCAGGGAAACCCGCCAGCACCCCGTCAGGTGTGTGGAAAATCCATAGTGACAGGGTCCGGTACGAAGCCCAATCATTGTCAGCGGTGCACAGGGATGCCGTCTGGTAGCCGTCGGGCTGGGTGGTCCTTCGAATGACGCTCAGCCGGAGCGGTTCCGCGCCGGGCAGCCGGAGCATTACTGGTCCGGAAGCGGGCAGGATGCCGGGGGCGAACCGGACGGCGGCGCCGCCGACCGAGATATCCAGTAGCTCCCCCGTGGCGCCATCAATGGCAACGGGGGCGCTGACGCCGATGCGGTGGGCGTTGCGGCGGGACGTGGCGTATCCGCCTGCTTGGATGCGGCGCATTCCCAACGCGAGTACAGTGCCGGCAACGACGAGCCACCCGCCGGACGCGACCGTGGAGCCGGGTGACGTTTGCCAAGGGACCAGACCGAGAAGCCCTGCGGCCGCGTAGAGCACCACGGCTGTGACGAGCAATGTTAAAACGATGAGGATCCGCGGGGTGCGGCCCCGTTGCCGTGTGTCGGCTGCGCCTTTGGGTGTGACTTCGAATTCGAGTACGTTTCGGGTGACCAGCCACCACAGGCAGGCGAGCCCAACCGGTACACGGAAAATGCGCAGGGCGAAGGCGGTGGGCCAGTGGACTTCCTGGCGCATCAAACGCTTTGCCCCCCAGAGACGGATGCTGAACGTGAAGAGGAATACCGCTGCAAACTCCAGTGGCTCTGCGGTGGACGTTTGTGCCCCGGAGAGCATGACCACGACGGGGATGAGGAATGCGATAAGCGTGGCCATCCCTTCGAGCCACCAGAGGGTGCCGTTGAGGTATTCGTGGTAATTACGCCAGTTCATCCAGCTTTTGGCGGCCCACAGCTTCTCGTGGACCAGGATCTGCATGGCGCCCATCCCCCAGCGGCGCCGCTGAAGCAGATACTGGTCCGGGGTGGCCGGGGCAAGGCCGAGCGCGAGTGTCTGGTGGTGGTACACGGTTTTCCATCCGGCTCGGATGAGTTTGAGCGTCGTATGCATGTCCTCGGTGATAGTTTCGGTGGCGACGCCTCCGACCTGGCGCAGGGCGCTGAGGCGCAGCAGCGAGGTTGATCCGCACCAGAAAGGCCCGGCTCCGGGAACATTGCGGGAAGGCATGAGAACGTTGAAGAACATGCCCTGTTCACCAGTGATCCCGTCATCGTCGAACGCCCCGCCGTTGTAAAAGGACTGCGGCCCCTGGATAAGCGCGACGTCCGGATCCTCGAACCAGCCGAGGGTTGCGGTCAGGAACGTCGGCAGTGGCACGTGGTCGCAGTCCAGCACAGCGATGACATCGATTGCCGGGGATCCGGCCGCCTCTTCCCGGGCCATGAGGTCCAGCGCGTGGTTCATGTTGCCTGCCTTGGCGTGGTCGTGGAGCTCGCGGCGGACATAGCGGGCACCGAACGCTGCGCACATCTGCTCGACCCAGGGCCGGTCGCCGTCGTCGAGGACCCACGTCTCATGGGCTGGTGCAAGTGCGCAGGCGGCCGCTACTGTCGGTGAGAGGACCTCAACAGGTTCGTTGTAGGTCGGTATCAGCACCGCTACGCGCATCCCGGCAGGTGAGGCAGTGACCGGTGGCGGGGGGTGGCTGTCGATGTTCCAGACCGCCCATGCTTTCAAAACCAGACCGGGCAATGGCAAGGCTTCAAATCCCAGCAGGATCCAGGCCACCGTATGGTTCCATCCGTCAGCGGGCATTGTGAAAACGAGCCGCCAGATCAGGTAGCCCACGAGTGCAGCGATGGCAGCGACGCCGCCGATGTGTGCCATTCGCCGGGAACGAGGCGCTTCGGGTCCAGGGGGACCCAGCCGGGCGGCCCACCCCGCGATCCCGGCC
The DNA here is from genome assembly GCA_025464875.1 of Arthrobacter sp. Taxonomy (GTDB): domain Bacteria; phylum Actinomycetota; class Actinomycetes; order Actinomycetales; family Micrococcaceae; genus Arthrobacter. Next base: position 10,215 of record JAODMV010000060.1, read on the forward strand.
TGTGCCAGGTCCTGAGGCTTCGGCATACGGGCTGTGCTGTGCTGTGCGTAGCGACGGGGTATCAACTTTTCCTCAGATGGATGGCGTCTGGCGGACGGGGGCGCCTCGGGGCCGAAGAAGCTGGCCGTCCCGGCGGGATCACGACGGTCTGCGACCGTTCCTGCACCCAGGGGTGCGATGTCGTCGCACTAATCGTCAACCCAGCGTGCCTTGGGTATCGCAGAATCAGTTCAAGTTCCGCTCAAGATGCCGGGGCCCCTGTGGTCTCGATCAGTTTCTGTTGAGGCCGAATTTGCGTGTCATCAGCGCTGCCTCGTAGTTGGACTCGGCTGATTTTACCTCGGAGGAGGGTTGCAGCGGCGACGACACTAATCATCACGCACTTGACGGGTCTATGACCCAGACAAGCTCCGCTACCAGCGATGTATGTAGTCAAAGCTCGATCACTTGCGTCCATCCGGTCGGACTTCTCACGGCCTGGAGGCATACCCGCTGCTCGACGGCTTCCCAACCCGGTTGGGACTGCCCCCGGTTTTGTTGACTCCTTGACCTGCCCCGGGGATTGGTTACCCAAGGGTTTGAGTTTCGGGCCTTCGCTGAGAGGCTTTCAGACATGCCAAGACCTATCCACCGGAATTCCGTGCCCGGGCAGTCGCCCTGGTCCGGGCCGGCAAACCCATAAGCCGTGTGGCCGCCGAACTGGGCATCAGCGAGGGCGGCCTTCACAACTGGGTCCGTCAGGACCGGATCGACCGTGGCGAACGCCCCGGACGGACAACGCCAGAGAGCACCGAGTTGGCCAAGGCCAGGAAGCGGATCCGCCAGCTGGAAACGGAAGCGGAGATCCTCAAGCGTGCAGCGAAGCTGCTCGGTGAGGACCGGCCGGACCCAAAAGGATCCACCCGGTGGTCGGAGAACTTACCGGTGCCGGGTTCCCCGCGAAGGTCTGCTGCCGGCTGCTGGGCGTGAGCAGCCCCGGCTACTACAAGTACCGGAAGAGGCCGCTGTCACCGACAGGGATGCGCAGGCAGTGGCTGACCGGGCTCATCCGGGAGGTCCACACCGCCAGCCGGGGCACCTGCGGATCACGCCGGAACCATGCCGAACTGACCCGCGGCATGGATGTCACCGTCAGCGGGCATCTGGTCGCGGAGCTGATGAGCCTGGCCGGAATCGCCGGCCTGCCCGGGCCGGCGAAGGTCAAACGCCTCCGTGGCATCGCCACCAGCGGTGACCTCGTCCACCGCAAATTCCACCGTCTCTCGCCGAACGAGCTCTGGTCACGGACATCACCGAGCATCCCACCAGGGAGGGCAAGGTCTGCTGCTGCGCGGTGATGGACACCTTCAGCCGCCGGATCGTGGGCTGGTCCATCGACAGCAGCCAGGACTCCGCCCTGGTCGTCAACGCCCTGGACATGGCCATCAAAAACCGACGCCCGGGCCCCGGCGGTATCGTCCATGCCGACCAGGGCGTCCAGTTCACCTCCTGGGCCTTCACCAACAAGATGCGCTGCGCCGGCCTGATGCCCTCGTTCGGAACGATCGGGGACGGCTACGACAACGCGATGATGGAGATGCTCCTATCGGTGTCAAGAGGGCACGGGAGTGCTTTCCAGTAGTCGGAATAGGTGGCGGGCGTAGTACCTCTTCAGGCAGCGCATGGCTTCTCGCTTGGTCTTGCCGTCCGCGATTCGGCGGGCGAGGTAGCTCTGCGTTTGGGGGTGGATTTTCACCCGCGCAAGGATTGCGGTGTGGAGGGCGCGGTTGAGTTGACGGTCGCCGCCGCGGGAGAGGCGGTGCCGGGTCTGGTTCTGTCCCGAGGTGGCATCCAAGGGTGCGACTCCGGCGAGACGGGCGAACGCGGCTTCGTCGCGGCAGCGGCCGGCGTGTGACCAGGAAAGGATGACTTGCGCGGCGACGAGGGTGCCGACGCCTGGCTCGGCGAGCAGTGCTGGGCAGATCTCACGCACGATTGGGAGCATCGCGTCCTCGAGTTCCCGACATTCGATCGTGAGCTGCTTGACCCGTGACGCGGTGCTGCGAAGAGAGAGCTTCGTGGCGGCATGTTCAGGGTCAACTGCGGTATCCGGGCGAAGATGCATGCACCGATCGACGAGCTGGCCGAGGGTGCGGCCGCGGAGTTCTTCGCGGAGATCGACGGGGGCGGTGACGACCAGTGCTTTGAGAACGTTGATCGCCGCGACTCGGGCCAATTTCGCGGAATCTCGGGCCACGATGAGCGTGCGGAGACCTTCTCGCAAACCCCGCGACCGAGGCGTCGCCCACGTCTTCCAACCCAGCGTTTCACGTGCTGCCCGGACCGCGTCCAGGGAGTCAGATTTCGCGCCATCTTTGGATACGCGTGTTGCCGGGTGATCGAACTCGATGACGAATTCGCCTTTCTCCGCCAGCGTCGCTGCCAGGCCGGCGCCGTAGCTGCCCGTGGATTCAATCGCCCACGCTCGTCGTTCGTCGACCGTGAAGGTTTTCGCCCACCGCAATGCTTGTCCGTATCCCCGTCGTGTTGCGGGGAACGTCTTCGATGCCAGCTCGCCTTGAGTGCCGACGCTGCCAACGGCGGCGGTCACGCGGTCGCGGTCCGGGTCAACGCCGATCACATGATCGACGAGTTCTGCCAGAACAACCATCTTTCTCACCTCTGCCTCGTGATGATTTTCACCGCCAGGGGGAACGAGGCAGGACTGTGATGAGTCACCCGAAGGGACAAGCTCCTAATCAAGCCATCTGTAGTCGGCGGTGTGGTCGGCGTGCATATCTCCAAATGAGGACACCGGAAGGGTCGGTCATTCTGCGGGTCACACCAACCGGCTCCACCTTGCCGCGTGGCATGCTGAAAGTGTCACAGTCCTTCTGGTCCAGCATGCAGATCGAGTTCTTGAACCGGAAACGCTGGAAGACCCGCAGCGACCTGGCCAACGCGATCTTCGACTACATCGAGATCATCTACAACCGCCAGCGCCGCCATTCCGGACTGGAATATCGGACGCCGATCGAGCACGAGCTACACTGCCAGAACCCATCCCAAACAGCCTGAGGCTCATTCTTCACGGGGTAACCACTCCCGGGGTAGGTCACCGAGTCAACAAAAGCCGGGGCAGTCCCGTGTGAGCACCAGTTAAAAGGGGTTCACGGTGGCGCGTCCAAGGGGCAACCTTGTCCTATGAGAATCGCTTCCGGGCAGTTCAGTGCGGGCACCGACCCGCAGCGCAACCTCGGGCAGATCCTGCAGTTGATGACGTCGGCGGCCCGCGGGGGCGCGGAGCTGCTGGTGCTTCCCGAGTCCAGCCTTTATGCCGGCAACGAGCCGCCGGCCGTTCTGGCCCGCGTGGCCCAGCCGCTGGACGGCCCGTTCATCAGTGGCATCGCAGCATCCGCCAGGGATCTGCAACTGCCCGTGGTGGTGGGAACGGCCGAGGCGAATCCGGATGGGTTTCCCTTTAACACCCTCGTGGCCCTTGACGCGTCCGGCGCCGTCCAGGCCACCTACCGCAAGGTCCACCTGTACGACGCATTCGGGTACCGGGAAAGCTCAGGGACCACTCCGGGGGTGATCGCCAAGCCGCAGCTGCTGGACCTGGCCGGCCTGCGCTTCGGAATGCTCACCTGCTACGATCTCCGGTTTCCCGAGAGCGCCCGCCACCTGCTCGACGCCGGAGCGGACGTCCTGCTCCTGCCTGCCATGTGGATCGTGGGCCCGGGAAAGGAAGACCACTGGAATACGCTGGTCCGCGCCCGTGCGATCGAGAACACGGCGTACGTCGTGACGGCCAACCAGACAGGGCCGCTCGCCACCGGCTACTCCATTATGGTGGACCCCTTCGGGGTGGTCATTGCCAATGCCGGAGAAGCGTCGGGCGTCATCTTTTCCGAGCTCTCGGCCGAGCGGATCGGGGTGGTCCGCGCCCGGGTCCCGTCGCTCCTGAACCGCCGCTTCACAGTGGCCCCGCTGGAGCCACAGCCGTGCCGGGTCAAGCCCGAAAAGGCGTGATCGTACTGACACCTGGTTTTGACGCGGCCGAAACATTCCACCGCTTCCGGGGCTCTAAAATTGAGGCGGAGACTTACCGGAAGGACCCTATGGAAACCCCAGACACCGCAATGAAACCGGTCATCGGACTCACCACCTACCTGGAACAGGCCGGCACGGATGGCTGCGGCACGGTGAATGCGGCGTTCCTCCCGCAGACCTACCTGGCTCCCATCACTGCGGCCGGGGGAATCCCGGTCCTGCTGCCGCCCCAGCCGGTGGTTCCTGGGGTCATCGAACTCCTTATCAGCCGACTGGACGGGCTGGTCGTTCCCGGCGGCTGGGACGTTGATCCCGCCCTGTACGGCCAGGAGCCGCATGAGAAGACCGATCAGCCTCGCCCGGAGCGCGACGCCTGGGAACAGGCCCTGATCCGCGAAGCGCTCCGCCAGGACCTTCCTCTGCTGTGCATCTGCCGCGGGGAGCAGCTGCTGAACGTGACCCTGGGTGGCACCCTGCACCAGCACCTCCCGGAGGTCATCGGCAACGGGCAGTACCAGCTCGGCGGCTACCGGTTCAACCTGATTCCCGTGGAGGTGCGGCCGGAGTCCATTCTGGCACGGCTGATCGGCCCGCGCCTGGAAGCCGTCCCGGTGGCCCACCACCAGGCGGTGGACAAGCTCGGCGACGGGCTCGTAGCCGCGGCCTGGAGCGAGGACCAGGTGGTGGAGGCCATCGAATACCCGGCCAGCACCTTCACCGTGGGTGTGCAGTGGCACCCCGAGGAACTCCCGGAGGAATTCGGGCTGTTCCGGGGGTTCATCGAAGCAGCCCGGGGAAAGGTCCTGTCCCGCCTGGTCCCGGCCACGCCGTCGTCCGTGGCTGCGGAACTCAGCGGCGCCCTGGACGGACTGCCGTCCCTGGCCTCGGACGACTTGCCTTCCCTGTAACCGGAAAGCCCCGAATCCCGGCCGAAAATCCCCGCTCCAAGTGCCGCAGGCAGGCGCCCTGTAACGGTGCATCTCTGTAATTCTGCTTGCCTACGAGAAGTAAGTCTGCTTACGATGTGGTCTAGTCCAAGCGGTTAAGCAGTTAGCCTCCCGGTCCTGCCAAGGAGCAACTGTGGCTTACCGAATCCGAGTTCGTGACTACCCCGCAGCGGGGCAGGTGCTGAATGTGACGTGCTGCCCATCCGAAGGTGCCGTGTGATGCGGCGCGTGGGTGTTGAGGAAGAATTCCTCATTGTGGACTGCGCCGACGGCGGCGCTGTCGCTCTCGGCGAGGTCCTCGAAAGCCTGAGCGACGACGACGGCCTGAGCAGCGAGATGAAGCAGGAACAGATTGAGACCTGCACCCTGCCCCGGACGTTCCTTCACGAGCTGGCCCAGGACATCACAGGACGGCGCACCAGCGCGGACGCCACGGCACGCTCGGTGGGCGCCCGCTCCGTAGCCCTTGCCACATCGCCGCTGCCCGTCCAGACCACCACCACTCCCGGCCTGCGGTACGAACAGATGACCCAGCGGTTCGGCCTGACGGCGGTGGAGCAGCTGACCTGCGGCTGCCACGTGCACGTGGAGGTGGCATCGGACCAGGAAGGCGTTGCCATCCTTGACCGGATCAGGACCTGGCTCCCCGTGTTGCTGGCCATCAGCGCCAACTCCCCGTACTGGAACGCCGTGGACTCCGGCTATGCGAGCTACCGATCCCAGGCCTGGAACCGGTGGCCCACCGCCGGGCCCTGCGAGGTGTTCGGCTCCGCCGCGGCCTACCACAGGCAAGTCCAGGACATCCTGGCCTCGGGGGTGCCGCTGGACAAAGGACAGATCTACTTCGACGCCCGGCTCAGCCACCGGCACCCCACCATCGAAGTGCGGGTGGGCGACGTGTGCCTCTTCGCCGACGACGCCGTCCTCCTTGCCGCATTGGTGCGGGGCCTTGCCGAGACGGCGGCCAGACAGTGGCGCGACGGCGTGAAGCCCGTTCCGGCCTCCGCCCTACAACTGAGGCTCGCCTCCTGGCAGGCAAGCCGCTTCGGCCTGGACGGTGAACTGAACCACCCCCTGACCGGGCAGCCCCGCCCCGCCTTCGAGGTGGTGATGGCCCTGCTGAACCACATTGAGCCGGTCCTGGTGGACCAAGGCGAACTCCACGCGGTAGAGACCCTGCTGTTTCAGCTGCTGATGCGCGGAACCGGTGCCACGCGGCAGCGCAGGACCTTCGCCAAGTCGGGCAGCCTGCGTGACGTCATCGCGGATGCGGCCGAGGCCAGTAGCCTGCCCGCCGCGGTACCCCAGGGGCCGGTACCCCAGGGGCCAGGCAAACCCTCATTGCTGCCGAGCGAATAGAACTTCGAACACCAATCCAGGAGGAATCATGGACCAGAACGAAGCGCCGGTGCTGGACGCGCTGGCAGAACACCAGCAACTGAAACGCTACGGCTTCACCCCGCCCGCTCACCGCCAGGGCCGCGGCGTGGACCCCCGCGTCCTGGAGGTGCTGGGCGAACAAAGCTTCAAGTCCGACGTCGTTGCCGCCTCGGGCCTGGACGACCGGAAGTCCTCCAACGGCTACCTCTCCAGCGCTGAATCCCTCATGGCCGAGGCCGTTGGGGCGGACAAGGCCTTCTTCACCACCTGCGGCAGCTCCCTCTCGGTCAAGGCTGCAATGCTCGCGGTGACCCGTGGCGAAGGTGAGCTGCTGATCAGCCGGGACGCGCACAAATCCGTGTCCTCCGGGCTGGTGCTCTCCGGGCTGCAGCCGCGGTGGATCAGGCCGCAGTGGGACGAGGACCTGAAGCTGGCACACCCGCCGTCACCGCAGACGGTGGAGGAGATGTGGCAGCGGTACCCGGATGCCTCCGCCGCGCTGATCGTCAGCCCGACGCCCTACGGCACCTGCGCCGACCTTGAAGCCATCGTGGAGATCTGCCACAAGCGCGGCAAGCCGCTGATTGTCGACGAGGCCTGGGGCGCCCAGCTGCCTTTCCACCCGGACACCCCCACGTGGGCGATGGACGCCGGGGCGGACATCTGCGTGGTCAGCGTCCACAAGATGGGACTCGGCTTCGAGCAGGGCTCCATATTCCACCTGCAGGGCAATCTGGTGGACCCGGTCCGGCTGAACCAGTGCGCCGACATCCTCTCCACCACCAGCGCCAACGTCCTGATCTACGCGGCCATCGACGGCTGGCGGCGGCAGATGGTGCAGGAAGGAAAGGCCATGATCGACAAGGCCCTGGAGCTTGCCCGCGGACTGCGCCGTGACATCGAAACGATCCCCGGGCTGCACGTCCTGGAAGACGAATTGGTCCGCGCCGAGGCCTCCCACGACCTGGACATCCTGCACATCCTGATCGACCTGTCCCAGCTGGGTATCAGCGGCTACCAGGCCACGGACTGGTTGCGGGAGAACTGCCGGCTGGACATGGGAACCAATGACCACCGGCGCATCGAGGCCGTCATTTCCGTCTCCGATGACAAGGGCACCGCCGACCGGCTGCTGGACGGACTGCGCGACCTCTCCGCCGCGGCGGCGGACCTTCCCCGGCCGCCCGCCGTCGTGATTCCCCCCGAGGAGGACCTCTACCTCGAGACGGTGATGCTGCCCCGCGAAGCCTTCTTCGGCCCGGTGGAAAACGTTCCGGCCGCAGAGGCGGCAGGCCGCATCGCCGCGGAAATGGCCACACCCTACCCACCGGGCGTCCCGCTCCTGCTGCCGGGGGAGCGGATCAACCAGGCCGCCATCGACTACCTCCGAAGCGGGGTGGAGGCGGGGATGGTGCTGCCCGACCCTGCCGACCCAACCCTCCAAACCATCCGTGTGGTCCGGGAAGAACCACACCAGCGGCGCTGAGCGCCGCCGGCCCCCTGCGGGCCGTCATGAAACGAGGAATCAGCATGTGCGGAATCGCCGGCGAAATCGCCTTCAGCGGCAGACGGGCGTCCAGGGAACCGGTCCTGGAAATGATGGGCGCGATGACCTGCCGCGGGCCCGACGGCCACGGAACCTGGGATGCGGGCTGGGTGGCGCTGGGGCACCAGCGGCTCAGCATCATCGACCCCTCCCCGGCGGGTGCGCAGCCCATGGTGGACCAGGGCGGCATAGCCATCACGTTCAACGGCTGCATCTACAACTACAAGGAACTGCGCCGTCAACTGGAGCCGGAGTTCACCTTCCGGTCCACCTCAGACACCGAGGTGATCCTCAAGGCGTACCAGAAGTGGGGCCAGGACTTTGTGCACCATCTGGCGGGCATGTTCGCGATTGCCATCGCCGATCCGCGGCGGCATGAGGTGCTCCTGGTCCGGGACCGGCTGGGTATCAAACCCCTGTACGTGACCCACACGCATGGGCGGATGCGGTTCGCCTCCACGTTGCCGGCGCTCCTGGCTCCCGGCGGGGTGAACACCGCCGTGGACGAGATCGCGTTGCACCACTACCTCAGCTGGCATTCGATCGTCCCCGCCCCCAGGACCATCCTTAAAGGGGTGGAAAAGATTCCGGCAGCCACCATCCGGACCGTCCGCGCGGACGGCACGTGGCAGGACCGCGAGTATTGGAAACCCACCTACACCCGGAAGGAACAGTACGCCGGCTGGTCCGCTGAGGACTGGCAGGACGCCGTTGCCGAGAGGCTGCGGACTGCAGTACGACGGCGGATGGTCGCCGACGTGCCCGTAGGTGTCCTTTTGTCCGGCGGACTTGATTCGAGCCTGCTGGTGGCGCTGCTCGCCGCGGAAGGACAGCACGGGCTCTCCACCTTCAGCATCGGGTTTGACGGAGCGGGCGGGGATTCCGGCAACGAATTCGTGTACTCGGACCGGGTGGCGGAGACCTTCGGGACCCGGCACGAGCGGCTCCACGTCAGCACGTCCGGCCTCGCCCCGTCCATCCCGGCCGCGGTCGCGGCCATGGCCGAACCCATGGCCAGCCACGACGTCACCGCGTTCCACCTGCTCTCGGCCACCGTGTCCCGGCACCTGAAAGTGGTCCAGTGCGGCCAGGGGGCGGACGAGGTCTTCGCCGGCTACGGCTACCACCAGCCGGTGGCCTCCGTGGCGCGGTCCCAAGCGCTGGATGCCTTCACCGCTGCGTTCGTGGACCACAGCAACGACGAACTCGCCGCAGTCCTGGAGCCGGAGTGGCGGTCCCGCAAGGATGCCAGCCGCGAGGTCTTGGCCGCGCACCTGGCGCAGCCCGGCGCGGACACGGCGCTTGATGCCGTCCTGCGGCTGGACACCCACCTGCTGATGCCGGACGATCCCGTCAAACGGCTGGACAACATGTCCATGGCCTGGGGCATCGAGGCCCGTGTCCCGTTCCTTGACCACGAGCTGGTGGAACTCGCCGCCGCCTGCCCGCCTGAACTCAAGTCATCGCAGGGCGGCAAGGGCATCCTCAAGGACCTGGGCCGGCGGCTGCTTCCCAGAGAAGTGGTGGACCGGCCCAAGGGATACTTCCCGGTCCCCGCGCTGCGGCACCTGGAGGAACCGTTCCTGACCATGGTCCGGGACGCCCTCCACGCCCCCGAGGCCAAGCAACGCGGGCTGTTCCGGTCCGACTTCATTGAAGGGCTGCTGGCCGACCCCAACGAACGCCGGACACCCGTGAACAGCAACGTCCTGTGGCAGGTGGCACTCCTCGAAATGTGGCTCCAGGGCCACGGCGTGGGCTGAGGCCCGTGATTGAGGACCTGCGCCAGGCGGTGAGGGAGGACTTTCCGGCAGCGGTCGAGCAGCTCTCGGAGCTTGTCCGGATCCCCGCCATGGCCTGGGATGCCTTCGACCCGGCTGAGCTGGACGTTGCTGCCGCACACGTGGCCCGGCTGGTCGGGGAAGCCGGGATGGCCGACGTCGTACTTCTCCAGGCATCGCGCCCGGACGGCATGCCGGGAGCACCGGCGGTGGTGGGACGCAGACCCGCCCGGCCGGGCCAACCCACCATCCTGTTGTACGCGCACTACGACGTCCAGCCCGTCGGTGACCTGACGCTCTGGCACAGCCCGCCGTTCGAGGCGGTGCAGCGGGACGGGCGGCTGTGGGGCAGGGGAGCGGCGGACAACAAGGCGGGGGTGCTCCTGCATGTGGCGGCCCTCCGCTCCGTCCTGCCCGTGCTGGGCGACGAACTCGGCCTGGGCATCACGGTGTTCATCGACGGCGAGGAGGAAGCGGGATCGCCCAGCCTGCCGCTGCTGCTGCAGGAACACCCCACCCTGCTCAACGCCGACGTCATGGTGGTCGCCGATTCCGGCAACTGGCAGGTGGGCGTTCCGGCCCTGACCACCAGCCTCCGCGGGCTGATCCTGGGGACCATCGAGGTCCGGGTCCTGGAACACGCCCTGCACTCGGGCACCTACGGTGGCCCGCTGCTGGACGCGGTGACGGTCCTGTCGCGGCTGATCGCCACGTTGCATCACGACGACGGCAGCGTGGCTGTGCGGGGGCTGCCTGTCTTTGAGCCCGATTCTGCCGCGGACCTGGTGCCGGAGTTCGATGAGGCGCTGTTCCGGGCCGACGCCCGGGTACCGCCCCGCATGCAGCTTGCAGGCACCGGCACGTTGGCATCCCGGCTGTGGAACAAGCCGGCGCTGTCCATCATCGGGATGGACGTGCCCGCCGTTGCCCAGTCCTCGGACACGCTGCTGCCGGCGGCGAGGGCCCGGTTCAGCCTGAGCCTGGCACCGGGGACCAACACCTCAGAGGCCATGGAGGCGGTCCGGCGGCATGTGGAAGCCCATACCCCCTTTCGTGCCGACGTCCGGTTCATTCCCGGCGGCCGGACCGAGGGGTTCGCCGGCAATGCATGCTCGGCGGCTGCGCAGACCATGCTCCAGGCGATGGGGGAGACCTGGGGAGTGCCCTCCGTCTGCATGGGTGTGGGGGGCTCCATCCCGGTGGTAGACATCCTGGCCAAGCTCTGCCCACAGGCGGACATCCTCATCACCGGAGCGGAGGACCCTGATTCCCGAGCGCACGGGGCCAACGAATCGGTCCATCTGGGCGACTTCGAAAACGCCATCCTCGCCGAGGCACTGCTCCTGGCCCAGCTTAATTCCCCGGACTAACCTCCCCTTCATAACCCATTCCTGAATACGACGGCGAGCTTGAATCGACGGATTCCGGGAGCGCAGAGTTGCCCGATGTCGGGAAGGACGACGTACCAGGAATCGCTTCCGAGGGGGGCGGCCGGGCCGGTCGTCAAAGCACAGCCTCCACAGTTTCGGTGCGCGAGCAGCCCGCGCTAACTCGTCACCACATACCGCATCGCCACCGCGCCTGAACTGAACTCCTCGCGGCTTACGAGGGTCAGATCGAGCGGCTTTGACAGCCCCGCGAACAGGACGGGGCCGTAGCCTGCCACCCGCGGTTGCACCACAAATTCGTACTCGTCGATCAGTCGTAGCTCCGCCAATGCCGTGGGAAGTGTCACCCCGCCCACGAGCAGTCCGTCCCCCGGAGCCTCCTTGAGCTGCTGCACGGCTGTTCTGAGATCACCGCACACGAGCTCCGCGTTCCAATCGACCCCATCCAACGTGCTCGATACGACGTACTTCTTCGCCGCGTCGATTGTGCGGGCGAAGGGCTGCGTCCAGTCGGGCATCGCGTCCGATGCTGGCGGACGCCATGCGCTCTCCATCAACTGGTAGGTCGCTCGGCCGAACAGCAGAGCGTCGGCTCGGGCGAGGTTGTCGGCTGCGTGCCGGTGGCCTTCCTCATCTGCGAGTATCGCGCGGTGATCCACGCAGCCGTCCAGCGTGACATTGATTGAGTACCTCAGCGGTCGCATCCTCGAAGGGTATCGGGGGGGCATGAAAGAAAAGAAGATCTCGCTGGCATGCGCAATGGAACGCCCTTGCAACTCCTGGCAGCTAGACGACTCGGTCGCGTCGGGCGAAGGTCAGGTGGATGACACCGCTGGGTGAGGGTGCTGCCTCGATGTGGAAGCGTTGCTCCAGTCCTTCGAGGGAGTCCCAGAGCCGTTCGCCGCGTCCGAGAAGGATCGGGACAAGAACGATGTGCATCTGGTCGATCAGGTCGGCCTCGAGGAACCGGCGGACTGTGGTGACGCCGCCACCGATTCGCACGTCGAGGTCGCCGGCGAGGGCGCGTGCCTGCTCAAGCGCCTCGGCGGGTTCGGCGTCCACAAAGTGGAAGATGGTGCCGCCGTTCATGGTCAGTGTTGGGCGTGGGTGGTGGGTGAGGACGATCACCGGGGTGTGGAAGGGCGGGTTGTTGCCCCACCAGCCCTGCCACTCCTCGTCGGCCCACGGGCCGCGCTGAGGCCCGACCTTGTTGCGGCCCATGATCTCCACGCCGATGCCGGAGGCCCATCGGCTTGCGAAGGTTTCGTCGATTCCGTTGGAGCCCTCACCCTCGCCATGGAAGCCCAACTGCTGGAAGGTGCGCGTCGGTAAGGCCCACTCGAGCAAGCGGGTCCCGGCGTGCCCGAAGGGCGCGTCTAGCTGCTGCCCCTCACCAGTGCCGAATCCGTCGACCGAGACGGAGAAGTTGTGAACGCGAACGAGTGACATGGGGCTCCCTGCTCGTGGTCGGATGCCGGAGGCGACGCGTGAAACGGTCAGCGTCGACCGCTTGCACTCTTCAGTCTGCAATCGCTGCGCCGACCGTGGCGCAGGCTGCTGGTAACCTGCAAGCAATTTCAGGGAGGTGCATGGTGCCGGAGCCGCAGTCGGGCTTCAGTGCAGCGTCCCGAAGGTTCCAGCCATGACGGGTCATTCTCAACTCACTTGTGGGGCAGCTTGCGGGACGGTCAGATTAAGCCGCAGTCCGCGG
>JAODMV010000072.1 GCA_025464875.1 Arthrobacter sp.
GTCCTCTGCGGTAAAGCCGGTGCGGAGGACGAGAAGTCGTAGCATCACCGGCCCCCGCTCAGGCACGGACGACGCCGTCTGGTCTGCCGCCTGTGTCTGCCCTGGAGGGCGCATCAAAACGCTTTCGTGAATCACCGCCGGCCCTTCATCGGGGAGGGTCCGTGACGTCAGGAGGAAAGTGATGGAAGGGAACAAAGCCGTTGCCTACAAGGGGCCAGGCAAGGTGGAAATCATTGATATTGACTATCCCGGCTTCGAACTCAAGGACGGGCCGGGGGTCAATCCGGCCAACGTGGGCCGTTCGGTGCGCCACGGCGCGATCCTCAAGACCGTGGCGACCAATATCTGCGGTTCGGACCAGCACATGGTCCGCGGCCGTACGACCGCACCGCCGGACCTCGTGCTTGGCCATGAGATCACGGGCGAGGTGGTGGAAGTGGGGCCGGACGTTGAATTCATCAGGGTCGGAGACTTGTGTTCGGTTCCGTTCAATATTGCCTGCGGCCGCTGCCGGAACTGCAAGGAACGCAAGACGGGCATCTGCCTGAACGTTAACCCCGACCGGCCCGGCAGCGCCTACGGCTATGTGGACATGGGCGGCTGGGTCGGCGGCCAGGCCAACTACGTGCTGGTGCCGTACGCGGACTGGAACCTGCTGAAGTTCCCGGACAAGGACCAGGCCATGGAGAAGATCCTGGATCTGGCCATGCTGTCCGACATCTTCCCGACCGGTTACCACGGCGCTGTCAGCGCGGCCGAAAGCCCGCGACGGATTGGGCCGTCCGTGACCCCGCGTTGCTATCCGCGGCCCCACGCCGTAGCGGTCCGGCCTGCGGCTGTAACCGGGCTGAATGAGGTGGTTTGTGAGTCAGCGCGGGTATCTGTCATTCACGGATCCCCAGGCGTAGCCTGAGCATGACCGCTTCGGGGCACCTGGCGTTTCCGCTTGGCCTGCACAGGAAGGCAGCATCAATGGAGATTAACATCAGGGACAACTGGGACCGGCTGAGTGCCGCCACGCGGCAATGGCTCACGGACAACCCCGGGTGCCTGATCCTGCCGCGCACGCTGGTCGCCACCATCTCCAAGGAGACCGACGGAAACACCGACTCTGACCAGCACGGCGAGACGGCCCTCTCCCAGGAGGACCGCGACTTCATTCAGGCCAAGGCCAATCCGCGCCCGGCAACCGGACCGGAGCATCGTTTCTTCGACGCAACACAGCCATGAGCGGGCAGGCGTGCTCTACATTGAAATCCCCCCGCACAGCGGCACGCTCCGGGCCCCGGACGGCCAGGACGGCCGCCTGACGCGGCAGCCCGGCATCCGGAGGTGGGACACCAGACTTCCGCCCGCCCCGCCGGCGGGCGGTCGCGGTTTTCTCGCGTAGCTCGCGGCCGGCAGTGCGTCCGGGATCCGGGGTTTGGTGGTTCCTGTGAAGGTGAACCTGGCGTCGTCGCCCTCGCCGTCCACATCCACCACCACGATCTCGCCGGCGTGCAGCTCGCCGATGAGGATCTTCTCGGAGCGCTGGTTCTCCATCTCGCGCTGGATGGTGCGGCGGATAGTCCGCGAAACCAACCTGATTGCCTCGTCCTGGCCCACCACGCGCTGGTGCAGCTCGTCTTCCATCTTCAGCAGACGGCTGGATGCCTCCTCGTGAGCTTGAAGACCGGGATGCCGGCATCACGTAGGGGCCGGATGCGGGATAGGCGCCGCAGTTAACGGCCTACGCGCCCGTGGTCGTGCCGCTCTCGAGGCTGAAGACCTTTTCGATCCGGCGTGGTTCCGAAACATGCCAGCTACCGCTATCCCTCCGGGGACTTTGGCTTCAAAGGGCCTTCCAAAGGCCAATGACGCAATGCTCATATTGGGGAACGTTCCGTCTTTTCTCACCAGGGACGAACTGGATGCGACCTTTGGCAGGGTTGCAGGCCTGTTGGAGCCGGCCGGTGTCTTCGTCGTGGCGACCACCACGGCTATTCAAGGGGTCCTGCCGGCCAAGACAGGGCGGCGACTCGGGCCGGCTTGGCCCTGACGTATAGCTTCTCGAACTGGCACCTCAGACCTTTTCTCGACGATTCGCCGTGGTGCGTCAGTGTCTTTTCCACGCCAGGTTTGAGTGCCGCCATCGAAGTTCCCGATGGGATGGTTGTCCTGCGGGGATGATCACGATCGACGGAAATAGTTCGGCCTCGCTCAAGACGGGTGCCCGCTCAGCGTTACTCAGATGGGACACCTTCGCTGTGCGGGGGCGGCCTTATCCACCGGGTTCCCTCTGTTGGATAGTTATTCGCTCAAGAGCGCCCTTCGCTGGCCGATTCCGTGACCAGGGCACTGGCCGTCACTGCGAAGCGGTATTCGTAGCCGCCACGTTCGACGTCGGTGGTTCCCACTGGGGGTCGCGGCCGCTCGCTCCCAGCAGTCGCTCCAGAATCGGCGCGTCAGAACGGACCTCAAACACCGGACCGTACAGGCCATCGCGGCTGGCCTCCTGCCCCGGCTCGGACATCGCCGCGGCGAAGCCGTGGCATGCAAGGGCATCACGCTCGTTAACTGTGAACCTCTGTCCGGTAGCGCGGGCCAAGTCCCACCCATGCAGCACCAGCTCGTCCAAGGCCACCACACCCATCTGATCCGCCGGCATCCGCACACCCCCGGCCTCGGTCTCGCCCGTCCAGGCATCATCCGCGCGCCACGCTGCGACGAGCTCTTGAAGCTGGCCGGCGGCACGAACCCGCCACCCGGGGCTCAGGCCCTCGTCCTGCTCTGACGGAACGCGCTTCTCGGCCGCCGCGGTGAAGGCTGCGCTCAACCCGAGAATGTGCTCAAGCAACTCGGTGACCGACCACTGAGCACACGGCGTGGGCGCCCCCAAATCCTTCTCATCAACACCCTGAATCAAGCGTGCGAGCTGGTCTGCGGCAGGCTGCAGATCGTATCGGGTCTCCATGGGGTCCAGACTGCCAGAACCACCACTTGCGCGCCAGCCTGGCGACCGATGGCTGGCAATGGTTGAAGTTAGCGCATTGTTGCCAATGTCACCGTCGCGGTTTTAGAGTCTCGCAAGGAGGTCCGTCACGTTCTCTATCCTCTGGCCCCGACAGCACGAGGAGAACCTCGGTAGCGTCATCCGCGCAGAGATGCCGGGCAGGCGGGCTCCAATGCCACTAGGGCATGATCTTGTACACATCGACAACGGTCTCTTCGGGCGGAGATACGAACCCACCCTCGATGCCCTGCTGTATCCGGGATAGGAGTATGCTGTCGCGGAATTTAACCCAGCTTTCCTTCGAGTCGTGGACGGCCAGGACCGTCCAACCACCGGCGGAAGCGCCTGCGGCGTGGAAGATCTGTCCCTCGGGCAAGCGCCCCTCGCCGGGATGAACCGCCGCTAATGTTTTCTCGTACTGCTCCTTCGTACCTCCGCGGAAAAAGTGCACAACTCCGTAGGCCGTGACATCCATGTCTACTCCTCGGGTAGTGGGGACCTACTGGACATGCCAAGTCCTAGACCCAGACGTTTGACGTGTCAAGCTCCGCATGGCAGCGCGTGCGTGGTTATCGCTACGCAAGCGGTAGGACCCTCCCCGGATGGATCTCGGTCAGTGCATCCCCGCCTGATGTTGCGGGAGAGGTGCAGCTCAGCTCCTACCAGCTACCGATCACGTACGCGGCGGTTGCAGGGGATACCTGGGCGTCCATCGCGACAGCGTTCGGGCTCAAGGAAGCGAGCCTTAGGGCATTTCAGGGGAGGGCAATCAGCACCGAGCCGGCAGCGGGGACCCTTGTGGATCTGCGCGGCAGGGACTATCCGCGCCCTGGAGCCAGCGGCGGTTACGAAAAGGGCCCGTCCGGCCAGCCGGATACCCACATCGTCCAGTCCGGAGGTTCCCCCGATGCCGTGGCTGCCCGCTTCGGGATACCCGTCAGGGAATTGGTCACCGATAACCAGCTCCCCGGAAGGTGGTCGCTATCCCCCGAGGACAGCGCGTCCTTCCTCCCCAAATGAAGCAAAAATGATGCGAAATGTGCCGCGGCGGAGGACCGGCTTGCGGGGCTGCCCGGCCGGCAGCAACAGCGATGGCGGTCAGGGCGCGGCGGCCCCGGCTCAAGCGGCTCCCACAGCCCGTCCGCTACCAACTACTCGATCACCCGGACCAGGCTGCAGAGTTGACGCCGTAAACGTTCCCGGGAGGTACGACGCTCCGGGTGTCCCCGTATTTAAGAGTTATCGTGCCGCGGACGGAAAGACGTTGTTCCAGTCGCGCTTCATGTCCACGACGGCCCAGCCTTTGGCGCTGGCCTCCTCGAGCGCCGAGTCCAGCTTGCCGATGTGCGAGGTGCGGTCGTAGGCCCACTCGCGCTCGGCGTCGGTGTGATGCACGATCCCCATGAAACGCGCACCGCTGCCGGCGGCGGTCCACTGCAGCATCTGGAGGTCGCCGTCGGAGTTTCCGAACGCGAAGACCGGGCGCTGGCCGATGTGCTTGTGGATGCCGACGGGCTTGCCGGCCTTGTCATCGATAAAGTCGACTTCCGGCAGCTTCAGCAGCACCGGGCCGCCCTCCCGCAACTCGAACTTCAGCTTGCCGGTGCTGCCGATGACCTGCTCGGGCGGGATGCCGTAGACCGTCTCGGAGAACGTCCGCATGAACTCGGCTCCGCCGCCGGAGAAAATGAACGTCCGGAAACCGTTGGCACGCAGATAGCCGAGCAGCTCGAGCATGGGCTGATAGACCATCTCCGCATAGAGCCGCGCAGTCTTCGGGTGCGTCGCGGTAACGATCCAGTCGTGCACGGTCCTCCCGAACTCCTCCGTGGTCATACCCGCGTGCGTGGCCACGACGATCTGGGCAAGGGCAGGCTCCCCTCCGGCGAGAGCGCCCTGGAGGTCGCCCTTGAGCAGGGAAGCGAACGGTTCCGTCGTTGTCCACTCGGGGTGCTGCGGGGCCAGGGCCCGCACCCGGTCGAGGGCGAAGGCCAGCTGGGTATAGATCGGCTGCTCCGTCCACAGTGTGCCGTCGTTGTCGAATACCGCGATGCGATCGGCGGGCAGGACGAAGTCTTTGTCGTCTTTCGAGACGGCCCGCGTTACGAAATCGACGATTGATTGCTTCACGGTTCCGCCGTTCCAGGACGGCAGCGTGTCGCCGGCCGGGAGGTCGGATGTTCCAGGGGTTTTCATTGATCTTCCTTTCTCAGACTCCGGCGACCAGCTGCAGGAGTACGTTCCACCGATGACGTCTGGACGGGCCGGCAGACACGGACGAGAAATGTTCGATCCCGGCCTCACACTCGACCAGCGGAAAAGTCGTACTTTGAAGGAATCCGAATGTCGCGGTTACTGGTCGCGGTGCGGCCGTTGATCATTGAGGGGTACCGATGGACCTTAAGATCCAATTGCAGTTCTTCCAGGCTGCTGCCACGGTTCTGCCGTCAATATTTGTCGCCTTTGCCCTGAGCAGCCATTTTCTGGATCCTGGCAGCAGACGGAACCTGAAGATTCAGTTCCTTCTGCTGTCGGGCATGACGGGCATCGTCACGGTAGCCGTGGTGATCACCGGCTTCGTCGCTGCCGAGTTGATGGCATTGATCGTCCTCGCCACGAATACGCCCACCTTTCCGGTCTTCGTCATGGTCATCTCTTATGTTTTTCTTTTTGGCTGGTTTGTTGGACTCCAATCACTGAATCCGATGTTTCAGGCTGCAGTCGTGGCGGCGGAAGAAGAGGCGCCCGATGACGACGCCAAGGCGAAGGTGGTCGCCAAGTACCGCCTTCTGGGGAATATGATCATTGCCGGTTCGCTGGTCTTCCTGATAGGAGGGGCCGTCCTTTTCTACGCGTGGAGGGTACAGGGCTGAGAAGGAGCCTTCCGGTGGCATGCAGCCGTTCATGGCGGATCCGCCGCAGAGCCGGCATCGGGCTTCTGCCAGGGCCAGCGTCCGGTGATTTCAAGCTCCAGCGTAAAGCTGAGGAAGGTGCGGATCAGCACGATCAGCGCGAGGACACCCACCGACTCGAATGTCGGGTCAACAGCGACCGTGCTGATGATGTCAGCGGCAACCAGGAACTCCAGGCCCAGAAGGATCGAACGACCCAAGCGCCGCCGGTACACCTCGTAGATTGTCCCGGTCTGCCGGCGCAGCAACGCCATGACGGCCACCACGGTCGCCACCGCTGCTCCGGTCACGATGATCACTACTCCGGCGGCGTTGACGGCCCTGCCCACGGCGTCCATCACCGTTTGAAAATCCATGTTCCGTCGTCCCTTGCCTAGGAGCCGCCACCGTCCCGTGGCGGGGTCAGCACGTCCGGCCTGCCCGGGGGGGATTACGCCGGGCTGACCCTGAGAATGCCTGCGTGGAGTAACCCCGGCGAGCCGGCGAGGCCGCGGCACCCGGGAACTCCTGCGGCGTATCCTTCACTCCTCCCGGACCGGGGTCTGAGCCGGCATGGCTGCGGCGCGCTCATGCATCCGCTTGGTGTGGGGAATGCCACGACGGCGCCGATGAGCAGATACAGGATGATCACCGCCCCGACATCCAGCGACGGGAAGTTCGCGCCCGCGACCGCCAGGCGATGCCCGGGTGCCGGACAGCGCTGGCGAGAGCCAGCACCGCAGAATCCCCAGGGTCCGGCCAAAATGTGGCCGAAGGCCAGCCCCAGCACCGTAAGGACGATAATGGCCGCGACGGTGCCGAGAAGCGCCACCAACGCGGGAACGAGCACGACCGACAGGAGGGAAACGGCCGCCGTCAGCCCGAGACCGTCGGCGGCCCGGCCGCCGGCCTTGCGCCGCCTGGTCAGAAGGATCGGCGGGACCGGCCAGCGCCACCAGCGCCACCAGCGCGACCCGCGCAAGCTGCGGAGGATCAAACACCAGGACCAGGGCCAGCGCGATGAAGGGCATCACGATGAGCATCGCCACCAGCGAGATCACCAGCATCCGCGGATGACGGACGAGGTAGAGCGCATCCTGGACCGGGGCCCGGAGGCCGAAGCCGAAAACGGTCAGCATGATGCTCATCTGGAGGGCGAGTTTCACTATCTCGGCAGGCCCCATGCTAGCCTCCGGGCCCGGTGATGCCGGCATTCATGGTGGCTCCTGCCCTTAGCGCCGAATGTAAGGTGCATCCGGCACCTATTGCCTTGCCATGGCTACTTTCAGGCGGTCCTCGGGTGTGATGAGGTGATCGTGGCTGTCATCGCCGAGGTCGATCTGCACCCAGTCGATGTCTCCGGTGAATCTGCTGTCGGTATCCTTGTAGCGGTCGGATACCTGGGATCCGTGATCGGCGCCAATGTCTGCCGTTTCGTCCGCCGAAAACAGGATCCCTATGGTGCGTTCGATGTGGCCGGCCACGACCTGCTGGCCGTCCAGGTAGAGCGTGAGGGTCGCGCCTTTGCCCAGTCCGCCGCCGTCGTAGTTGAATTCGGCGCGCACCTGGTGGGCCCCGGCTGTCAGCGGTTCCGGGGCGGTGATGTGGGTGGTGTCCAGGCCCAAGTAGTTGTAGGTGTAGTTGAGCTTTCCATCGTCCACCGAGAGCGCCCACCCGCCGCCTGTGCCGCCCTGGGCGATGATGACGCCGCGCGCACCGGATTCGGGGATGGAAACGGCCGCGGTGATGCTGTGGGATTTGTTCTTGGTGTTGATGATCGAGTGCTCATTCAGGCCCGTCATGCCGCGGAAGAACCGCTGGGTGTTGCCCTTGATAAGTTGCGGCCGTCCGGCGATGTCCGCATTTGCCCGTTCCACGACGCGGTCATCGAGCGGCAGCACGTTGTAGCGGACGGCTTCGATGAGCCAGAGCCGCTGGAGTTCGTGGAGGCGGTCCGGCTGTTCCTGGGCGAGGTTGCGCGACTGGGTCCAGTCGGTGGTGGTGTCGTAGAGTTCCCAGACATCGTCGTCGAAGGCGGGCGGTTGGCTTGATATCCACGGGGTGCTGTGGTGGGTCACCGCGGTCCAGCCCTTGTGGTAGATGCCGCGGTTGCCCATCATCTCGAAATACTGGGTGGAGTGCGTGTCCACGGCGTCGACAGCTGCGGCGTCGAAGGAGTAGCGCATCGAGGTGCCCTCGAAGGGTTTCTGGGTGACGCCGTTGATGGTGTCCGGCTCGGGCAGTCCGATGACCTCCAGGACGCTGGAGGCGATGTCGATCACGTGGTGGAACTGGTTCCGGATCTCGCCGCGGGCCTTGATGCCGCCGGGCCAGTGGATGACCGTGCCGTTGCGGGTTCCGCCGAAGTGCGAGGCGATCTGCTTAGTCCATTGGTAGGGCGTGTTCATGGCGTGCGCCCAGCCGACAGCATAGTGGTTGTACGATTCGGGGCCGCCGAATTTGTCCATTTTCCGGATCAGATATTCGGGTGTCTCCAGGTCGCTGGCCTTGTTGAAATAGGTCATCTCGTTGAAGGTGCCGTTGATCGAGCCTTCCGCGGAGGCGCCGTTGTCCCCGATGATGTAGTAGACAAGGGTGTCCTCGAGGATGCCGTCCCCTTCGAGGGAATCGATCAGGCGTCCGACGTGGTGGTCGGCGAATTCAAGGAACGCCGCGTAAACCTCCATCTCGCGTTCCAGGACAGGTTTGAGCTCCTCCGGCATATCCGCCCAGGCCGGAATTTCGGCAGGACGGGCGGTCAGCACGGCATCAGCGGGGATCACCCCGAGTTCCTTCTGGCGTGCGAACGTTTCCTCCCGGACGGCGTCCCAGCCCTGGCCGAAGCGTCCTTTCTGCCTGGCGATCCAGTCGGCCGGCACGTGGTGCGGGGCATGTGTCGCGCCGGGGGCGAAGTACATGAAAAACGGCCGGTCCGGGGCCAGGGATTTTTGCTGCCGGCTCCAGGTGATGGCCTTGTCGGTCATGTCCGCCATGAAGTGGTAGCCGTCCTCGGGCCGGCCGACCTCCCCCGGCGTCGTGCCCTCAATGATGGTCGGATACCACTGGTTGGTTTCGCCGCCGATGAAACCGTAGAAGTAGTCGAAGCCCGAGTGCGTGGGCCACCGGTCGAAGGGGCCCACTGGGCTCGTCTCCCAGACGGGAACCTCGTGGCATTTACCGAACTGCGCGGTCGAGTAGCCGGCAACCCTGAGGATCTCCGCCATGGGCACTGTCGTATTGGGCCGCGAGCCCGTGTATCCCGGTGCCGGCGTCGCAATCTCGGTGATGCCGCCCATCCCGACCGTGTGGTGGTTCCGACCTGACAAAAGGGCCGCCCGGGTCGGGGAGCACAGCGCCGTCGTGTGGAAACGGGTGTATTTCAGGCCGCCGCGAGCAAGCCGCTCGGCGGTGGGTGTCGCGCACGGGCCACCGAAGGCGCTGGCCGCGCCGAAGCCGACGTCGTCCAGCAGGACGATGAGCACGTTCGGTGCCCCGGGAGGCGGCTGCGTTGGCTGGATCGGCTCGAATTTTGAGTCCGGGTCCTTGGCATCGTAGGGCAGGAATCCGCGGTAGCCGCGATCCGGCACGGGCAGTGAGACTGACGCCGACTTGTGATTTTCCATGACTTTGGCTTCCTCTAAATGGATCAAACCCGGCTGGCTCCCCGGTTTGATAAGCACTGTGCTTCTCTACGTGGCTCGGGAAGGGGCCGTCGCCGAAGTCGGCTTTCTCGCCGAGCATCATCCCCAAGATCGTCGCGAATCGTCACCGCAGGAAGCCGGTCACCTGTCCTGGGCAGCGGTGTCGGCGTCTGCCCGGGCCACGGCGGCAGCGAGGACGTA
>JAODMV010000074.1 GCA_025464875.1 Arthrobacter sp.
GGGGCAAGTGCAAGGCTCCTCTCATTCTCTGTCGTGCTCTGGACAGTCGTGGCGGCAATGCGTACATTCAAAAGCGGAACCCGATCACAACCCGTCAAGGGCGGGAACCCTTTCGGCCGTGTGCACAGCCGTCAACAGACGCCGCTGCAGCCGAACGGCCGCCCACAATCCACGTTGCGGAAAGAGCCCTTTGATGGCTACCTCACACTTCGAACAGTTCCTTGATGAAGCCACGGTCCCGGACCTCGATACGGACTGCCCCCTGGGGCCCGATTGTCTCTACGGGCTCTACACCAGCTGGTGCCTGCTCCACGGCATGAAACCCAAACCCGACAGCACCTTCCGGGCTGCCATGCACCGCTGCGATACCGATATCCATGGCAGGCGGATGAGGGGCCCAGCCGCCGCCGACTACATCCTGGCCAGCTACCCCGACACCTGACCATGTCGGCCAGATCCAGCGGTGACAGCTCCGGCGGCCTCCGACAGCCTCAGGCTTCGCCACTGCGGTGCAACGAGTGCGGCACGGACCGCCACCTGTCCATCAGGTCCATCGAGGCGCTTCGGCCGGCCTCCGAAACCCTGGTCGAGGTGGCCTACACCTGCACCACGTGCGGGCTCTTCTATGCCCATCCGGCCGACGTCACGCAGGTCGCCATGATCCTGAACCGTCCGGGAAGAACACCAGGTGTACTGGTCTTCAGCGGGCACTACATCCATTGCGGTCAACCCATGGAAAAAGCAGGCGCGGAACTACGAGGCCTGCACGCCCCGGTCACGACTGACCACACCACGGGGGACCCTCTGGGCGTCTACCTCTCCACCCGGGTACTGCGCTGCGCTTGCGGCTTCCAAATGGAACTGCCCGAATAGGAGCCCCTACCGGCGGCCGGCGCATCCCGTTCACGGCTTGCCCATCCGTCCTGACCCCACCTCTGCGGCAGGTAACTCGGCGGCCGCCTCTTCAGGAATGCTCCAGGAAGCTCCGCGCGGCTTCCAGCGCAGCTTCCCAGCCTTCGGCGTTGCCCTCCAGCACGTCCCGGCGTTGCTCGTCGGTCAGCCCGGCCCAGCTGAAACCGCTTTCACGAACGCGAAGGGACACCAGGGCGTTGCCCTGGTCCTCAATCCAGAACTCGATCAGGGTCCAACCGGCATTCGTATCGCCGTTTCTCATTACCGGTTCCCATCGGAAGGCCGCGTATCGCGGTGCGCGCAGCCCGACCGTGCGGATAACAAAGGGCCCAAAACGCTCGTCCCGAACGACCCACCGGCCCGCGTCGACCCGCGTGATCACGGGAGGAGCGGCCGCGCCCTGATTGATGAACCAGTCGGGTTCGCTGACAAGCCGCCAGACCTGACCGGCCTCAGCGTGAATGCCGACTCCGAGCTCTATCCGTTCTGTCAGTCCGTCCATCAACAAGCCCCCCGTACGGTTGTGTGAACCACGGTGGCAGAATCAGCCTGAAAGTACAATCGATGATGCCCGTCCTGGCAAGCCGCCACGATAGGTTTCGGTCGCCTCATCCTCTGTTCCTAGGCCGAGTCCTGAGCCTGCTGTCTGCATGGTCGTTCTCGCCGTGGGACTCGTTCTTGTGCCGGGCCTCTTCCAGCTGATGCTCCAGATTTTCTTCAGCATCCCGCCGGCGCCTCCCCACAGGACGCATCTGCCGGGTAGTCGGCGACCCGCCATAACTGTCCTGGTCACGACCGCGCTCCGCCTGCCTCTCCCCCGAGGCCTCCGAGGCCTTTTGTCACTCATAAAGGGATGGTCCCACCCGGAACGGACCTCGGGAAGAACCGGTTTCTTCCCGGAGCAACGGACAGAGAACCAGACCGATGCGCCCCGAAATGCGAGGGCAGCCGGGCGCGCTTTTGTCGGTAATCAGTGGTATTTTCTACCGCACCGGTAGCGTCCGGCCGCTGGCAACGTCGATGGGGGGTCCGATATGGTGACTGTGATTAGAAATGTTGATCGGAATTGTTCCGGATGCGGGTTGCCGCTGTGGCAGCGGTATGAGTACGGCAGAGGAAACCCCCTGAGCGGGTCACCCGCGATGGATCCGGTCGGTCCCGTCCATTGCAGGACCGGTTGTGAACAGCCGCTGTGCGGTTAGGCGTGGCTGAACCGGAGATGCCGTGTCCGAAGTGCGGGCACGAACTTGGTGTACCGAACCGCTCCGCCGCAACGGCAGCGGCTCACTCAGAACCACAAAGAGTGGCAGTGCACGGACTGTAAATACTGGCGAGGCTGACCTGGAAAGTGCCCCGCCGTCCGGCGCCGACTCTCAGCGGGGCACTTTCCAGGAAAACAGGTGGACGCCAGAACGCCCCCACCAACTTTGGAAGGGCCCGTGCGGGGGCGTTCTGTTAGACCGTCCTGCCGCTATTAGGAAACGGCAGGACCGGTCAAACATATTGCGCCAGGTCAACCACCCGTAGTGCCAAGGAAAGTTCAACCATCTGCATCTACTCTTACCCCGGGATGTGGCCCGTGCAACCCATTGGGGGGCAGGCCGCCCGGCACCGGCTGATGCCGAATCCCCCAATGGCTGGCTCCATCCTCGCAAGCAGGCTCGAGCCAGCCTGCGGGTAATTCAGATCCCGGACCGTCGGCAAGGTGACTGAGAGGTCGGACATCGCGGGTCGTGTAGGGCAAGGGTTCGCACTCACTGGCAGGAGCGCCGACCGACGGACATTAGGCGCACTCCGTCCAAATCGTTGCTCGGCACTGAATCCCTCGCTTCTTCAGTTCGTCCTCGGGCGAGGACAACTCCCGGGACAATGGAGACCGCGGTTGAGGGGTGTCGAACCGGCGCCTCAGGCGTCAGGCCCTGCAAAAAGGGCCCACCGGTACGTATAATACAGTTGCCGCCCAGAATCCAAGCTGGAGTTGTCTCCTTGCCATCGGCAAGGAGAATGCCTCCGGTGACCGCAAGTGCCCCAATTTGAAGAGGCCCGCGAAATGGAACTTCCACATAAAGAGCCGCCTGCTCCAGATTTCGTGGGCTCGTTGACATCTCGATCCTGGTGAGAAACCGTTCGTAGGACGGAAGGCATGCTGGGGGCGCGGAGCCTAAGTTCTAGGAAACCGACTCAGGGAGTGACGATGACCGCATCCCCTTGTGAAGGTCCATGGGAGTTGGACCTGCTCACCCATTGGCAGTTGAGGCTGGCGGGAAAACCTGTCCAGGTTGCGTTTCGTCAGCAACGCATCCTGGCGGCGTTAGCGCTGCTGGGCAGCCGGCCCCGCCAGGTCTTGGCGGGATTGCTCTGGCCAGCGGCTCCGGAGGCGAAAGCCGCAGGGAATCTGAGGACCGGGGTGGGGCAAATATCCCGCAGCTTACCGTGCGTGCTATCAATCACGCACGACTCCCTGGCTCTGGATACAGGAGTCATCGTGGATTGGAGGTGCCTGCAAGAACGCATGTCACTCATCCAAACACATGCAACAGTGCCCGAACCCGCGCACATTGCCACACTCAAAAGGGCGGTGTTACTTCCAGGATGGAACGACGATTGGGCCATATTCGAGCACGAACGACTGAATCAAAGGCGCCTGGCGGCCCTCGAAACGCTGGCGGAAAGATTTTTAGCACTTGGCGACGGCAGGCACTGCGCCGAAGCTGCCGGAGCCGCGGCGACGATTGAGCCCCTTCGGGAAAGTGCCCACCGGTTACTCATCCAAGGTCACCTATCGACAGGAGACTACTATCCCGCCCTCCGTGCGTTCGAGCTCTTCCGAACGCGACTGTCCGACGAACTGGGTCTTCAACCGTCACCCCAGATGCAACAACTCATCGCCAACATCACGATCGCCCAGGGCCCCCTCCATAGTGCAGCAGAATGGCGAACGATGGCCAGGTGGCGACGGATGTAGCACACTGGACGCACGAAGCCCGGGTCACGTCATTGGCCGGGCTTCGTGCTGCACGGGCACGACATGTC
>JAODMV010000098.1 GCA_025464875.1 Arthrobacter sp.
CCGGCAGGGCGCCGGCAAACGCCCGCTGCCCGCCGGGGTCCGTCTGGAGCAGGCCGACGCCGACGTGCGCCACGAGGTGGTTGATGGCGTACAGCGGTTTTCCGGTGGCGACGGCGAGCGCCTTCGCAGCACACACCCCCACCATCAGCGCGCCCGCGAGCCCCGGCCCGGAGGTGACGGCGATGGCATCGATCTCCGCCAGCGTCACGCCCGCCTCCGCCAGTGCTTCGCGGAGGGTGGGAACGAAGGCGTCGAGGTGGGCGCGGGAAGCGATTTCGGGGATCACTCCGCCGAAGCGCACGTGTTCCTCCATGGAGGAGGACACGGTGTTGGTCAGCAGGGCCGTTCCTCGGACGATCCCGACGCCGGTCTCGTCGCAGGAAGACTCGATGCCGAGCACGAGCGGCTGTGTGCGGTTCATGGGCGGTCTGCTTCCCTTGGCTGGTCTAGATCTTGGCCTGTCGTGTTTCCGGCGCCGGGTCCGGCCGTCCCCGACCCGGCGGTCCCCGACCCGGCGGTCCCCGAATCGGCGGCGCGGAGTTCGAGCCGCATGATCAGCGCGTCCACGCCGTCGCGGTAGTAGCGGGGCCGGACATGGATCTGTTCGAATCCGAAGCGCCGGTAGAGCTGCTGGGCGCGCGGGTTGTCCGCGCGGACCTCCAGCAGCATGTCCTCGGCATGGCGCCGCCGGCTTTCCCGGATGAGCTCGGTGAGCAGCGCCGAGCCGATGCCTCTGCCTTCGTGCTCGGGCACGACGGCGAGGGTCTGGACGTCCGAGATCGGCTCGATGCACATCAGCCCGGCGTAGCCCACGATCTCGCCGTGGATCTCGGCCACCAGATAATGGCGGGTCTCGGCCTGCGCCAGCTCATCAATGAACATCTGCAGCGGCCAGGCGTCCACCGGGAACAGCCGTCGCTCGAGCTCATGAACGGCGGAAACGTCCGCGGCTCTCATGTCCCGCAACGTGACCCCCGGCGGTGTTCCTTCTGCGCGGTTCACAGCGCCCGTTTCCGGGGGCCGGGCACCTGCGCGTCGGACTCCCGCAGGTACAGCGGGGTCGAGTCCGGGAGTTGTTCCCCCGCCGCGAGCCTCGCGAGCGCGAACTGGCCAAGCGAGAGCGCCTCGGGCTGCCGCGTGCTGAACTCGGGAACGGCCTTGACGACGTCGGAGTAGAGTCCCGCCCCGGCACCGTAGACGGGCAGCTCGGGGAGGTCTGCGGCGAATCCGACGTGCGGTCCGTCCAGCAGTTGGGGCAGCTGGGCGTCCGCGAGCGCGTACCGCGCCCAGTAGACCTCCTTGCGCCGCGCGTCGGTGGCCACGATGAACTCCGCCGCGGCCCCGGTGGATTCGGCTACCTCCAGGGCGATGGCGTCCAGGCTCATGACGCCGTACAACGGTTTGCCCCAGACAAAGGCGAGGGTCCGGGCGGTGACGATGCCCGAGCGCAGGCCGGTGAAGGGTCCGGGGCCGACGCCGGTGACGACGGCGTCGACGTCGACGCCGCTCAGGCCGGCTTCGGCCAGGAGCTTCTCGATGCCCGGCGCGAGGACTTCCGCATGGGTGCGGGTGTCCTCGGTGGCGAAACTGGCCACCACGGACTCCGGGGCGTCATCGGCGACGAGCGCGGCACTGGCCACGGCCGAGGTGTCGATTGCAAGGATAAGCATCAGGAGTTCCCTTCCCTGGTGTCGGACAGCGTCTCGGGCACGGGCACGGTCCCGGGCACAGCGGGTGTCCCGGGCAGGTCAAGTGCCCCGGGCAGGATCGGGGGCTGTGCCCAGCGCGGGCCGAAGCCCCGGATCACCACGGTGCGGGGCTCGTCGTCGTCCTCGGTGTCAAAGTCCAGGACGGCGGCCTGCTCGTTCCCGGCGGCGCGCCGTTCGGGGCCGCCCAGGGTGCGGTGCAGCTCCACTTCGAGCCGGCTGTCGCTCAGGTGCTCCACCCGGTCGCGGCCCCACTCGACCACCGTCACGGCGCTGTCGAGCGTGTTCTCCAGATCGATGTCGTCGATTTCGGAGGCGGACTCCAGCCGGTAGGCGTCCACATGCACGAGGTCAGGGCCGCCCGGGCGGGGGCCCTCGGGCAGGTTGGGGTGGATGCGGACCAGTACGAAGGTCGGCGAAATGATGCCGGCGCGCACGCCCAATCCCGCTCCCAGGCCCTGGGTGAAGGTGGTCTTGCCTGCCCCCAGTTCACCGGTGAGGACCAGCAGGTCCCCGGACTCCAGTACCGCGCCCAGGGCCGCCGCGAGGGCGTGTGTCTGTTCCGCGGTCTGGACGTCGAACTTCCGTTCCCAGGCGGCTGCGTTCACAGCGCCGGCTCTTCGTTGATGTAGCGGCGCGGCACCCTGGGGCTGATCCGGGTGACGATCTCATAGTTGTTGGTTCCGGCTGCCCTGGCCCAGTCCTCCGCCGTGGGTCCGCCGTCCGCGCCGTTGCCGAACAGCACGGCCTCCGATCCGAGGACGCTCGGGCCGCCGGCTGTGACGTTCAGCGGTCCGAGGTCGATCACCATCTGGTCCATGGCGATCCGGCCCACCACCGGATAGTTCACGCCCCCGACCAGGACCGGGCCGCCGGTGGCCACCCGGGGCACGCCATCGGCGTATCCCAGGGGAATGAGTCCCAGCGTGCTGGCGCCGGCGGTCCGGTAGTCCAGGCCGTAGGAGACGCCCTGGCCGGCGGGGACATCCTTGCAGTGGGAGACAATCGTGCGGACCGTCATGGCCGGGCACAGTCCCACTTCGGCGGAGCTTTGCCCTTCGAAGGGGGAAAGGCCGTACATGCCAAGGCCCACGCGGACCAGGTCGAAGTGGGTGTCGGGACGCGACAGGGTGGCCGGCGTGTTGGCCAGGTGGCGCACCTCGGGGTCGACGCCGGCGTCCTGAGCCATGGCGAGGGCCTCGCGGAAGGCCACGAGCTGGTCGTCGGTCTCGGGGCGTTGGGGTTCGTCCGCCACCGCCAGGTGGGAGAAGATGCCTACCACCCGAAGCAGCCCCTGGTCCTGGTACTCCATGGCTTCGCCCACCAGGGCATCCCAGGCTTCGAGGGTGGCGCCGTTGCGGCCCAGGCCGGTGTCCACCTTCAAGTGGACGCGGGCGGGCCGCTCCTGCCCCCGGGCCGCTGCCACGATCTGGTCCAGCTCCCAGCCGGAACAGCCGATGTCGATCCCGGCAGCCACGGCGGCGGCGAAGTTGCTCTCCCTGGTGTGCAGCCAGGCCAGCATGGGTGCCTCGATACCGGCAGCGCGCAGGGCGAGGGCCTCGGAGATGTGAGCCACGCCCAGCCAGCTGGCCCCGGCGCCGAGGGCGGCCCTGGCCACGGGAACGGCGCCATGGCCGTACGCGTCGGCCTTGACCACCGCCATGACCTGGGCCGGCGAGGCCACTGCGGCCAGCCGCCGCACATTGTGCCGAATGGCCTCGAGGTCGATTACTGCCGAGCGTTCCTCGGCGTGGGCTGCGCGCACCGGCGCTGCCGAATCGGGCCGGAAGTCACCTGTTGCTGCTTGGAAAGTCACATAACGATTCTAGGGGTGGCGCCGCGGGCCGGATAATTCGCGCCGCAGTGCGCCATCGATCCGGCCCTGGCCCCGGGGGAAATTGCGACGTCGCCCAGGGCGGTCCCGCAACTATTCTGCCCCTCAGTCCGCGAGTCCGGCCTCTTTGTAGTAGCCCTCGATGTGGGCCGCCACGAGGTCGGCCGCCCGGGCGCCGTCGTTGTGGCTGATCGCGGCCAGGATCTCCCGGTGCTCGGCGCGAAGGCGTGCCGCGGTGGCGTCCCAGTCGGGCAGATTGGCCGTGAACGTGCCGGCATAGCTCTGGATGGCCTCGCGCAGCGAGCCCATCATGGCACTCACCACGGCGTTCCCCGCCGCTTCCGCGAGAGCCAGGTGGAAACGGACGTCCATGCCGAGGAACTCTTCCGTATCGACAGCGGCGTCCATCTGTTCGAGAAGCGCGGCGGCTTCCGTGAGCGCCGGCGAATCGGTCCGGGCACGTGCGGCCGCCCAGGACTCGAGCAGCACACGCGTCTCTACAATGTCCGCCACGGGCAGGTGCGAGGTGGCGACGTGCAGGCGCAGCGCCGAACCCAGCGCCGTGGTCGGGTCGGCGATCACGACGGTGCCGGCATCCTTGCCGGACCCCACCCCGGCGCGGACGACGCCCATGGCTTCAAGGATCCGGATGGCTTCACGGACCGAGGTGCGCGAGACCTCCAGTTGTTCGGCGAGCATGCGCTCCGCGGGCAACCGGCCTCCGAGCGTCAGTTCGCCGGCGGAGAGCTGATTCTCGATCCACTGCAGGACAAGCTGGTGCGTGCGCATAGACCAACGATACTTGATGTGGTTGGACCACATCGCCTAAGCTGTGGTTAGACCACAGGAAGCACCGTTCGACGTCCCGGAGGCAGTCCCATGACACAGACCATCGAGCCCGGCAACCCCGAGGCCCCGACGCCGCCGGAGGACACTGCGCCCGG
>JAODMV010000099.1 GCA_025464875.1 Arthrobacter sp.
GGGGTTGACGAGATATAGAAGCTTCATAGAAGAGTCATTTTGGGTTGATGTCCCTCGCCAGATAAGTTGATGTCCCTCGCCAGATAAGCAGCAGCCCGACGCAGAATCTCATTCTCCTGCTCCAACAAGCGGTTGCGCTTCTTCAGCTCCCGCATCTCGGCCGACTCCGCCGCATTGCCACGACACCGCAGTTGGGGCACCCCGGCGGCTGGTCGGTTTCGACAATGACCTGGCGGCGGCCATCCCCGGTCACGGTGGTGGAGGTGACGCGGCAGTCAGGCAGGTTGAAAAGGATGGTGGCAGCGTCGCGCCCCTAGCCCATTCCTAAGTGGGTGAAAAGCGCTGAAATTAAAGCTGACGAGGCCTCTGCCGGGCGGGCTTGGCGAGGCTCACGTTCGCCTGCTATGCCATCCGTGCGCTGCCGCTGGCCGGTGTGCATACCCTGAGTGAGTGGTCCTTGATGCCGCAAGCCGGCCAAGTTACGCATCCTCTTTCGTGGCCAGGCCACCAACATCCGGACCAGTTCTACGCCGGCATGCGGAAACTCTGCCGCGGGGACGTCCAAAGGCAAACCAAGCACGCCGCTGAGGAGCGGGATTGGGTGCGGCGCGACACGCGGGGTCGTTTTCTGTAAACAAATCCCGGGATGCGGCCCCAAGCGGTGATAATTTCAACTCGGTCGATAGCTGTAAACAGAAACCCGCAACGGTCGACCAAAGGCAGCACCAACGATGAAGCAGCCACAACCTCCGGTTGTGCGAGATTCAAAGGACATGACAATGAGCGCAGTAATCAATCGTGGAGGCGGACGCCCCAGCAAGGGCCTTCGCAAATACATTGGCTTCCGCACACCGGCCAAGACCGCGGAGGACGTAGCCATGATCGCCGCCGCCAAGGGCATCACCGTCACGGACTATGTTTCCTCTGCCGTCGACAGGTCGCTGCGCGAAGACCTGGCAATGCTCGATCACTTCGCCCCCCAGGAGGCGTTGCCGATCCGCATGGCTTCGTAAAAGAAGAAGGCCCGCACTAGGCGGGCCTTCAAAGCTTTAGATTCACGTTCTGGGTAGCTTGCCGGCGAACAGATCATGAATCGGATGGAAGTCCTTCACAGGCCTTCATTTGTGTTACAAGACCGATCCTGCAAGATCGGGCCTTAGTCATTCCCTCGACAGGAACAGAATCATCGTACAACAGCACGCTCCCGTGCTGCCAGCCGTAAACGGAGCTGGCGTGTCGCGCGAGCCATCCTCTACATACAGCCCCGCCCGCGCGTGGGCCGCCCTGGCGCCTCTTCTCGCCGGTCAGCCCCGCGTCCGGCTCTCCAGGGACGCCGGCAAGACGTACCCGCAGAAGCATGAGCGTGCTCTGACCGAGGCCCTTCCCACATTCCCGGCCGCTGTCCGGATCTTCGGCAAGGACGGTACCTGCGCGGCGATCTTTCTGGACTTTGACTCCTCTGTAGCCGGCGTTGACTGGGTGGAAGCCGACGTGAGGGCCGTTCAGACCTGGTTGCACTCCTGCGGGGCGCGTTGGATTGAGGACTACTCCCCCAACGGGGGCCGCCACGTCTACATCCCGCTGGAGAAACGGGTCACCTTCTCAGAAGCCCGTGATCTCGTCGAGGCCCTGGGCAACCGCCACCGGAGCCTGGACAAGACCCCGCACCAGAACCTCCTTCACGGCTGCATGCGTACGCCCGGTTCCCCCCACAAACGCGGCGGCCACCAGCAGCTCGCGATGAGCCTGTCCATGGCTTACGACATTGCCCGCCGGCCGAACAGGCTGTCGGTGTGGGATGCCATGAAAGCCGATCTGGCGGGCGAGATCGCCGCCGTCCGTGCCCTGCGGCTCGGGCAGTCCTTTAAACCCGCGGCTACTGAAGCGCCCAGGGGCCTTCACCTGACCGGCCGGATGTCCCGGGCCATGCAGCAGATGGCGCTCACCGGCCTCTACGACGCCAACCGGTACGCCTCCGATTCGGATGCTCGCCAGGCAGTCGTCACCGGGGCTGCAGCCGCCGGCATGGAGCTGACCGACGTCGAACGCCGGATGATGCAGGGGATCTGGCCAGGGCTCGCTTCCTTCTACGCCCGCTATGCCTCCCGGCACCGGATCCCCGCCCTGAAGCGGGACTGGGTCAAAGCGGTCGAGTACCTGAACAAAAAGCCGGCGTCCAAGGCAGGAATGAACAATGCCCATATATCCCCCACAAGCCCGCCAAATACACAGCCCCTAGGACTCCAAGAGATCTCGGTTTCATCGAATCCACAGGCAGAGCACCGATTCATCCGAACCTGGCGAAACGCACTCAAGCTAAGGGAACATGCGTACGCCGAATCAAGGGCAGGGCTGGCCAGAAGAATGGTGTTGAGGGCGCTGGGGGAAGCAGCCCATATGACGGCGTCCCGGTTCATCGAATTCGGTGATCGGTCCATCGCCGTGGCTACAGGCCTTGACCACACAACGGTCGGTTCCCACCTAAGAGCCCTGCGCACGGAGAACGGTCCACTGGTGACACTCGTCGAGCAGGGCCGCGGGACCAAAGGGGACCTTTACATGCTGACCGTGCCCGAAGAGGTGAAGACCGCAGCCGAAGATTTGTCCTGGCGGAAGGGCAAAATCCACGCCCTACGGCCCGTGTTCCGGGAACTGGGGTTGCCGGCGGCGTTCGTCTACGAAGCTTTGGAGCACTCCCCCGGGCTGGCGACCGCAGAGATCGTCAAGGCGACGAGGCTTTCGCGGACCGCGGTCAGCGAGGCGCTCGAGGTACTGGCTGCTTGGAACATGGTGGCCCGGGACCCTGTCCGGGCCTGGTCAGTGGTGGCTGCAACGTCGCTGAAGGAACTCGCCGAACACTTCGGCGTCTTGGAGGCCGTTGCGACCCAGTTGCACAAATACCGGATCGAACGAATCCTGTGGAAGGAGTGGTTGTCGAAGAACGTCAATACCGTCGCCGAGATGCTCTCCCCCGGCGAAGACTACCCGTGGGAGATGTTCGAGGGGCCGCCCGACGACTGGGCCCTGGCGGACATGGCCTTCACCAGCGCCGGATGACGGCCGGCACCACCCCGACACACGCCGCCCCACTGGGGCGACTCCCCCCCAACCAGGTAGATCAGCCGGAATTTCATGCCATAACTGAAGCCATAAGTACCGTTGGATGTGGGGCCATAAGTCCAACACGTCAGATCTCGTGGTCGTGGCGGGAGGCTACCGGTCACTCCCCGGCGCCGGGGCCAGACTCGAGGTGGAGCTTGTAGACCGCTGACACGAGGGCACTTCGGGACGGCGCGTCAAACTCGACGACTTTATCGTCGAGCCAGGCGATCTGTCCATCGTCAAGGCGCACCTGGATCTGGATTCCGGCCGAACCACGGCGCCGGACCGCCCGCCGCGGCATGCCTGAACTTGTCAGGACGGTCTCCGGCTCGAACTCCCGGGCTATCAGAGCAGCATCCACGGCTTCGAATGCGTCTATCAGGAGATCGGCGTAAGTGATGCGCTGAAGGTGAACCGCCTCCTTCACATCGGTCAGCAGCTGTGGTGCCAGGTAGACGCCAACATTCCGCGGGGCACCAGGCACAGCGTCGGAGGCCTTCGTGCGTGTGTTCGCGGGAGCAGGGCTGGCCGTTCTTTTGGCAGCCTGTTGCGGGGCGGTCGTAGGCGAAGGGGCCGGTTCCGGGGCTGCCGCTGGTCTAGGTGCAGCGATAGGCTTATCCCCGGCCGTGGCGGTTTTAGGCGTGGCGGAAGGTCCTGGTTCAGCAACCGGTTCCGCCACAGCAGGCGGTTCCGGCTCGGTGGCCGGCGCCGGCACGGCAGTGAGCAACGGAGGCTCGACAGGTTTCGCCGCAGCGGCCGCGGCGGGCTTCTCTTCGATCCTCCTCCGCTTCGGTGCCAGCATGCCTTCCAGCTTTGCACCGCGGGGTGCCACAGGCGCGAAGGCGTCGGCCAGGCTCGGCCGGTTGCCGCTCACGCTCGGTCCTCGCTTTCGATTTCGTTCAAGCGGGAAAGTATCTCGCCGGTCAGCTGCTCGAATTCCTCAGCCAGCCCTCCTGCATTCCGAGAGAAGAACCCGTCCGTAGGCTTCTCCCCCGCCCTGAGTGCTTTGAGCCGACTCTTTTGTGCATCGGTGACGGCGCCCTCCAGCTCGTGGAACAGCAGTCCCTTCCTTCGAGCGTCGGCGCTGGCGCTTTCGAGGTTGCGGATTCTGGTCTCAAAGACCGGGGCCACCGTGCCGAGCATCTCCGCTAGAGTTTCGCGCACGCTGCGCTCCAGACGCAGGGACCGCGGGCCGACACCGAACAGCACAATGCCGGCGAGCTGCAGGGAAGGGTTCCGGTCCCTCACAGCGAGGAATCGACGGGCGATACGTTCAACACCGTCGATGCTCGCGTCGTCGGACTTGGTCGGGATCACGACGGCACTGGAGATCGCAAAAGCGCCTTCGACGAGGATCCGCTCCCCCGGTGGCGTGTCAATCAGGATCAGGTCGTAGTCGTCGGCCAGGGGTGCCAGAAGGGCGTACAGCATGTCCCCGAAGTCGCCCGCATCGGAGCGGCTGGACCGGGATACCATGAGCCCCTGAATGTCTTCAAGATCCTGGCCGCCGGGGATGACATCGAGGTTTTCTCTGACATCTCGAAGGATCAGCGGGGCGGTACCTGCGATGAGGGCGTGGAACAATTCGCGGCCGGTCTGCCGCTCGTAGCCGAGGTCCCGGGCTAGGTCTCCTTGCGGGTCAAGGTCGACCATCAAAACCCGCGAACCGGCCAAGGCCACGTACCCGCCAACGTTGGCGGCCGTGGTTGTCTTGCCCACTCCGCCTTTACCGTTCGCGAAGGAAACCACCCGGTCGATTGCCCGGGTTTGGGGCGTTTTCTGGCTGGCTGGTGCTTGCAACGATCGTGCCATTGGGTGACTCTCCTACTGGGTGTGGCGCTCTACCGTCCACGCTATGTGCAGTGAGCCGGGAAGTATGGCAATGACACGCATAAGTTGGATCACCGTCGGTCCGGTTGTTTACCCTGCCCGTCGTTTCAGGTGCTCCACGGTTGGAAAGATCGCCTGGCGATTCACCTTAGTCGCTATGGGGAGTCCGATGGGTGCAGTTGTTGGACGTTGCGCATGTGACCGCATGTTTCGTTCGGTTGTCAATGACGCTTTGAATTTAGCGTTGCCTCGTGTTGGTGCAGCCATTAGGTGAATAGCCCACGGCCAAGTGGTCGTGCGCATTGGTTGACACCCGATAACGTCTGCGGGTGATCATGCGATACGTTCAGCTGCGCCTATGGCGCCTGTTCCTGCCCAGGTCATGGCTTGAGTTATGGCTTGAGTTATGGCATGGACCCAACGGTAA
>JAODMV010000118.1 GCA_025464875.1 Arthrobacter sp.
GAGCCGTCTGCCGGTCCACGGTGAGTTCGGCGTAGTTGGCGAAGCCGAGCAGGCTCGCCTTCTCGGCACGGAGCCGGACCATGTCCTTGACCAGCTCCAGCACGTCGAGGCTGCCGCCGCCGCTGCCCCGGCCGATGGAGGCCTCGTAGAGCCGCCTGCGGACGTCCCGGTTGTCCAGGGCCGCGAGGGCGGGCTGGCTGCTGGGCTGGACGAGGGTGAGCAGGAACTTGCCCTCGTGGCCGGCGGTGCGGGCGGCCTCGGCGGCGCTGGCGATATCGTCGGCGGGCAGCCCCGCCAGTTCGGCGGCGTCGTCCAGCAGCAGGGACGCAGACTTCATCGCCTCCTTGACACGCTGGCCGAACTCGGTGCCGAGCCGGGACAGCTCGGCGTTGACCGCCTTGAGCCGCTCCTGGCCCGCGCCGTCCAGCTGGATGCCGGACTGGCGGAATTCCTTGAGGTACTCCTCCACCAGCCGGGCCGCTTCGGCGTCGAGGCCCCGGGTGTCGAGCGCCGCGAAACGTTTGAAGAGCCCCCGATTGAGGTAGACGGCGTCCTGGTGGGCGGAGAAGCGGGGGGAGAGCCGGGTCTCCAGTTCCCGGATCGTGTCCGAGGCGTCAGCCGAGACGACGGTGAAGAAGGCCGCGGCCGCGCGCTCCAGCAGCCGGCCGGACCGCTCCATGGCCAGCGCCGTGTTCTCGAAGGAAGGAGGCTCGGGGTTGGCCGCGAAAGCCTCGATTTCGGCCAGATGTTCCGCGAGGCCAGCCTCGACGGCCTCCGCATAGTGCACGTCCTCGATGTCCGCGAAGGGCGGCAGGCCGAACGGCAGGGTGCTGGGGCTCAGGAGGGGATTGGTCATGAAATGACTCTTTCATGTGATGCGCCGGTTCTCAACGGAAAGCTAGGCGTGTTGGAACGGAGTCCGCCATAGGATGGGGACCGTGGACACGAAGATCTCAAGGCTGCGCGGCCGCCTTTTCGCCGTGGCGGCCGTGGCGTCGCTGGTGGCGTCGGTGGCATCGTGCGGCCCGATGGCTCGGCCGGACGACGCCGCCACGAGCCCGGCCGCGGCTGCCGGCGCAACAGCGGCTCCAGGGACGGCGGCCGCCCCGGCGCACACGTCTACGAGCGCTCCGGCCCCGACTCCGGGAAAGGGGCCCGCTTGTCCTGCCCTGCGGTGCACCTCGGTCACAATCACCGGTGACATGCTGGTCCACGCCCAGCTCTGGGAGCAGGCCCGAGCGGACGCCCCCGCGGCCGGGGCCACGGGACTCGACTTCGGGCCGTTGCTCGAAGGCCAGCGACGCTACATCGAGAAGAGCGACCTGGCGATCTGCCACCAGGAGACGCCAGTGGCGGGTGCCGCCGGGCCCTTCTCGGCCTACCCGTCCTTCAACGTCCCGCCGCAGATCATCACCGCTGCCCGGAGAGTTGGCTACCAGGCCTGCACCACGGCCAGCAACCACACCATCGACCGCGGCACCGCGGGCCTGGTCCGCACCCTGGACGCCCTGGACGCCGCCGGCCTGCGGCACACGGGCTCCTACCGGACCCAGGCCGACTCGCAGGAGGTGCTGATCCTGCAGACCGCCGCGGCAAAAATCGCGGTCATTCAGGCAAGCTACGGGCTCAACGGACAGACCCCGGAGCAGCCCTGGCAGGTGGACATGCTCGATCCTGAAGCCATGATCGCGAAGGCCCGCAAGGCGAGGGAGCTCGGGGCGGACATCGTGCTGGGCGCCATGCACGCCGGCGATGAGTACTCCAGCACGCCCAACACCCAGCAGCGGGACGTCGCGCACGCGCTCGTGGACAGCGGCCAATTCACCATGGTCTACGGGCACCACAGCCACTCCGTGCAGCCGATCGAGCAGTACCAGGGGACCTGGATTGTCTACGGCCTGGGCAACGCCGTCACCGAGCTCTCGCCCTCGTACGTGGTGAACAACGAAGGCCTGCTGGTGCGGGCACAGTTCAGCCGGGACGCCGCCGGTCAGTGGACCGCATCGGACCTCGCCTGGGCCCCGTCGGTGATCGTGCGCGGACCCTACCGCTGGTGTTCGGTCGCGGCCGACGCCCCGCAGGGTCCCTGCGCCGGGGCCGCGGCCGACGCCGCCACCCGCCAGCGCACCGCGGCGGTGGTCGAGTCGATGGGCGCCGCAGCGGCAGGAGCCCACGAGCTGCTGATCAGCAAGAAGTGATCCGCAATGAGCGATAGGGCGCCCACGGCGGGGACCAGGGAACGGCGCCGCACCGTCGTTGCGCAGGGGGCGGAACTGGCGGTGTTCGAATACGGCCTCGATCCGGCCCCCGGGGTGCCCACGCTCGTGCTGGTACACGGCTACCCGGATGATCACCGGCTGTTCCTGCCGGTGATCCGCGAACTGGCACGGACGCACCATCTCATTGCCTATGACACGCGCAACGCCGGCGCCTCCGGCGTCGTCGACACTCCCGGCGACTTCAGCCTGAAGGCGCTGGTCGACGACGTGTTTGCGGTCCTGGCCGCCGTCGGCGCCGCCGAAGTGCATCTCGTGGGGCACGACTGGGGATCGATCCAGGGCTGGGCCGCCGTGCAGGACGCGCGGGCAGGCGGCCGCATTGCCCGGTATACGAGCATTTCGGGCCCGGACCTGCGCCACTTCGCCCGCTGGATGCGGGAGCGCGGCCGGACACCCGGCGCCTGGCGGCAGCTGGGCGGCCAGCTGCTGCGGAGCTGGTACGTGGGCGTGTTCCTGGTGCCGCGGCTGCCGGAGGCCGCCTGGCGGCTGTTCCTCACCCGGCGCTACGAGCAGCTGGCAAAGCGCGCCGTCGGCGATGATCCGCTGCGCGGGCTGGCCCTGTACCGGGCCAACATCTTCGCTTCGGAGGGCTGGCCCGCGCGGGAGCGGGTGAGGATCCCCGTTCAGGTGGTGGTGCCGCTCAAGGATCCCTTCCTCTCGCCGGAGCTCGTCGAGGGGCTGGAGTCCTGGGTCGATGACCTCACTGTGATCCGGGTGGACGGCGGCCACTGGTGGCCGGAAACCAGGCCGCGGGAGTTCGCCGCGCTGTTGCGGGACGGGTCCTGATGTGCTCACGGCCGTGCCGTGCGGCTACTTCCCCGTCTGGCCCGTCCGCCGATGCCCGTCCGCCGATGCCCGTCCGCCGATGCCCGGGGAGTCAGCGCGGCCGGCGGGCCGCGTGCTCGCGGGCGAGGACCGCGTAGGAGTCGTCCGGGGAACCGGAAATGAAGCTGCCGTACTTGCGCTCGACGGCGGTCCGGACCAGGAAGTCGGCCAGGGCGGGGTTCTTCGGCAGCAGTGAGCCGTGCAGGTAGCTCGCCACGACATTGCGGTAACGGGCCCCTTCCTGGCCGCTGGTGCTGTTGTTGCCGGTGCCCTTGGCCGTTGCGCCCAGCGGTGCGACGCCGGGGCCCAGGGTGGTCTGGCCGCTGTGGTTCTCATAGCCCAGGATGGTGCCGAATTCGGGGGAGGAGACCGAGACGTTGCCGATCAGGCGCTCCTCGGTGCCGTGGGTCTCCACGTCCAGGATGCCGATGCCCGGGATGACCGCACCCGTGCGGGTCTTGAAGAACTTCCCGAAGAGCTGGTACAGGCCGCAGATCACCAGCATGGGGGTGCCGTCCTCGGCCAGCTCCCTCAGCGTGGACTCCCGCGCGAGGAGGTCGTCCTGGATGACCAGCTGGCCGCTGTCCTGCCCGCCGCCGCCCACGATCAGGTCCACGTCGGACGGGAAGTCGTCGCCGACGTTGTACTCGAGCAGTTCCGGCGTGTAGCCGTGCCAGCGCAGGCGCTGGGCGAGGACCAGGGCGTTGCCCCAGTCACCGTAGATGTTCATGTCGCGCGGGTACAGCTGCAGGATCCGGATGGTGCCCTTGCTGGCCTCGGCCGAGTCCAGCGGTGGCAGTTCGTGTCCGAAGGACAATTCGTGCCCGGAACCGGCTGGCTGGGACTGGGGGGTCATGAGACCACCTCCACTGTGGTGATTTTGGACAGCTCGCGGCGGATGGCCAGCATGGCTGTGTAGGTACAGAAAATCCGCTTGGGCTTGTCCTTGGCGCCGCTGATGAAGCCGGCCAGCGCGGGGGCGATCTCGGTGTTCACCGCGCCGATGGCGACGTCGTCGTACTGCAGCCGGAGGGCCATGTCATAGGCGCGGGAGCCGGTGAGCTGGTCCACGCCGCCCTCGCGGAGCGTGTCGAATTCGACGTCCCACAGCCAGGACATGTCGCGGCCATCGGCGTAGTTGTCATTGATGGCGATCATGGTGGCGTAGCCCGCCGCGGGGAAGGACTTCAGGCCCAGCCGGAAGCCGCTGGGGTTCTTGACCAGCACCAGCTCCAGCGGCAGGCCGTCCACCGTGAGGCTTTCGCCGCGGCCGAAGGCCGGCGCCACGCGGGAGAGCGCCTCCAGCAGGCCGGCGTTGTCCGCGGCGGCCGGTGCCGGGATCGCCCGGGCCAGGGTCAGGGCCGCGGCCGCGTTGAAGATGTTGTAGACGCCGCGGAGCAGCATCGCGGTGGTGACCGTCTCGCCGTCGTACTCAAAGTCGGCATCGTCCGGACCCACCCGGCGCAGCACGACGTCGGCGTGCGGCCTTGCCGGGGCAGGCGGCACCGGGCTGCCCGGGGCGGCCCGCATCTCGTCGTCGTTGGGGAAGGTGCTCAGCAGCGAGTCGTCCAGGCCGAAGTAGAGGACCTCGGGCCCGTCCAGGGTGTCCGCGATCCGGGCGACCCGCGGGTCTTCCCTGTTCAGGACGACGGTGCCGGTGGTCTTGGAGGCAATGTGCTGCAGGAGCTGGGCGGTCTTGTCGATCTCGCCGAAGCGGTCCAGCTGGTCGCGGAGGACGTTCAGCAGCAGGCTGTAGCGCGGCGGAACCCGGTTGACGAAGTGCACGGCGTGGGCCTCGTCCAGTTCCAGCACGGCGACGTCGGCCTGGAGCCGGCCCCGCCAGTCGACCTCGCCCAGCAGGGCCGCGGCCACGCCGCGGGTGAAGTTGCTGCCGGTGCGGTTGGTGAATACCTTCAGGCCCTGGCTCTCCAGCAGCTCCACGACCATCTTCGTGGTGGTCGTCTTGCCGTTCGTGCCGCTGACGACGGCGACGCCGAGGGGGAGCGTGGACAGTGTCCTCTGCATGAAGCCGTGATCGATTTTTTCGACCACCAGGCCGGGAAGGGCAGAGCCTCCGCCCCTGAGCCGGGAGACCCGGCGGACGAGCTTGCCGAGCGGAACGCTGAAGTAAAGCATGCTCTGTAATATATCCCAGCGGTGGCATGGAGGCCTGCCCGGAGCCGGCGCCCCGTGTGCCCGGCGGGGTGCGGCGCACTATGCTGTTCGGATGACCAACCCCCCTTCTGCGCTTCCTTCCCGCGCGGGTGCAGGCCTGCGCATCGGCGTCCTGGCCCTCCAGGGCGATTTCCGTGAACACCTGCACGCCGTCGAGGCGGCCGGCGCCACCGGCGTCGGCGTCCGCCGCCCCGCAGAGCTGCAGGGCCTCGACGGGCTCATCATTCCGGGCGGCGAATCGACCACCATCGACAAGCTCTCGAGGACCTTCGGGCTCCGCGATCCGCTGCGCGAGCGGATCCGGGCCGGGCTGCCCGTCTATGGTTCCTGCGCCGGCATGATCCTGCTCGCGGACGAGATCGCGGACCCGGCGACCGACCTGTCCGGGGCACCGCAGCAGACCTTCGGCGGGCTGGACATCACCGTGCGCCGCAACGCCTTTGGCCGGCAGCGCGAATCCTTCGAGACGGACCTCGATTTCAAGGATCTCGAGTTCAGCGCCACCGGGCAGGGGGTCGCCCCGGTCCATGCGGTGTTCATCCGCGGACCCTGGGTGGAGCGCGTCGGGGCCGGCGTGGAGGTGCTCGCCCAGGTGGAACCTTCCAAGGCGTCCCACCCCGAGGCGCTGGCCGGGACGGCTAGAATTGTTGCTGTGCGTTCCGGCAAACTGCTGGCCACCTCCTTCCACCCGGAAGTGACGGGGGAGAAGCGTGTGCATGAACTGTTTATTCGAATGATCAAAGGGGAAGCGTAGAGCATGTCAGGCCACTCCAAATGGGCGACGACCAAGCACAAGAAGGCTATTCTGGACAGCCGCCGGGCCAAGTCGTTCGCCAAGCTGATCAAGAACATCGAAGT
Organism: Arthrobacter sp.; assembly: GCA_025464875.1. Taxonomy (GTDB): domain Bacteria; phylum Actinomycetota; class Actinomycetes; order Actinomycetales; family Micrococcaceae; genus Arthrobacter. The sequence goes on from JAODMV010000118.1 coordinate 6,138, forward strand.
CGCCGCCCGGATGGGCGGACCGGACCTTGCCGGCAACCCCAGCCTGGAACTTGCCGTCACCAAGGCGAAGAAGACCTCGGTCCCCGCTGACAACATCGACCGCGCCATCAAGCGCGGCGCCGGCCTCACCGGTGAAGTCGTGGACTACACCGAGATCATGTACGAGGCCCGCGGCCCGCAGGGCTCGGCGCTGCTGATCGAATGCCTCACCGACAACAAGAACCGTGCGGCCTCGGAAGTGCGCCTGGCCATTTCCCGCAACGGCGGCACCATCGCCGATCCCGGTTCGGTCAGCTACCTTTTCAGCCGCAAGGGCGTCGTGTCGCTGCCGAAGAACGGCCTGAGCGAGGACGACGTGCTGATGGCGGTGCTGGACGCCGGCGCGGAGGAAGTCAAGGAAAACGGGGACAACTTCGAGATCCATTCGGAGCCGACCGACCTCCAGGCCATCCGTGATGCGCTCAAGGAAGCCGGCATCGAGTATGAGACCGATGAGGCCGAGTTCGTGCCGTCCATGCAGGTGCCGCTGGACCTGGACGCCGCCAAGAAGTTCATGAAGCTTGCCGACGCGCTGGAGGAACTGGACGACGTGCAGAACGTCTACAGCAACGCCGACCTCAGCGACGAAGTGCAGGCCGCACTGGAAGCGGAGTGACCCTTCGCGTCCTCGGCGTCGATCCGGGCCTCACCCGCTGCGGGATCGGCGTCGTGGACGTCGAGAAGAACCGCCGCGCCACCATGGTGGCGTTCGGCGTCGTCGGCACCTCCCCCGAGGAAAGCCTGGACAAGCGGCTGCTGATGATCGCGACGTCCATCGATGACTGGTTGGACCGGTACGAACCGCACGTCCTCGCCGTCGAACGCGTCTTCTCGCAACTCAATGTCAGCACCGTGATGGGGGTCGCGCAGGCCTCGGGCGTGGTGATCGCCGCCGCCGCGCGCCGCGGGATTCCGGTGGCGCTGCACACGCCCTCGGAGGTCAAGGCGGCCGTCACCGGGAGCGGCACGTCCAACAAGGATGCCGTCACCAAGCTGGTCACCAAGATCCTCCGGCTGGACGCTCCGCCGCGGCCGGCTGACGCCGCCGACGCCCTTGCGCTGGCCATCACGCACGCCTGGCGGGCCGGCAGCGGAGCCGCCGTCGCCAGCACGGGACCGGGAAGCGCGTCGCTGACCCCTGCCCAGCGCGCCTGGGCCGACGCCGAGGCAAAAGCGCGCCGCGCGCGCTGAATGTCTTGCCCGCTTGCTACGCTATTCGTAGATATGTTCGGATAGCCGGTTTCCGCCGGCTGTACTTCAGGAGCCCGGCTTGATCAGTTTTCTTCGCGGAACCGTAGCGCACCTCGGCTTGTCCTCCGCCGTGATCGACCTCAACGGGGCCGGCATGAGCGTCAACGCCACGCCGCAGACCCTGAGCACCTTGCGGGTCGGGGAAGAGGGCAAGCTGTTCACCTCGCTGATCGTGCGGGAGGATTCCCTGACGCTCTTCGGGTTCTCCAGCGACGACGAACGCGAGGTCTTCGACGTCCTTTTGAGCGTCAGCGGCGTCGGGCCGCGGCTGGCGCTGGCGGTCCTCGCCGTCCACGAACCCGAAGCAATCCGGGTCGCGGCGCACTCCGGCGACGGCAAGGCCTTCACGAAGGTTCCCGGGATCGGCCCCAAGGTCGCCGGCCGGATCGTGCTGGAACTGGCCGGCAAGCTTGTGCCGCACGGCACGGGCGCAAGCGCCGGCCCGGCCGCGACTCCGGAAGCCGCCTGGAAACCGCAGGTCATCGCCGCCATGACGAGCCTTGGCTGGTCCGAGAAGGACGCCACTGCCAGCATCGACAAATCCCTGGCCGACTCGCCGGAGTTGGCGGAGAAGGGCAATGTCGCCGAGATCCTGCGCGCCACGCTCCGCTGGCTCGGCCAGGACGGCGCACGCGCCGGGAACCGGGTAGGCGCCCGTGGCTGAGCCGTCGATCGTGGCCGGGGGAGAGGAGCCGGAGGAGCGGGTCATCGAGGCCGCCCTTCGGCCCAAGAACCTGCACGACTTCGTCGGCCAGCACCGGGTCCGCAAGCAGCTGTCCCTGGTCCTGGAAGCCTCGCGCATGCGGGGGCGCAGCGCCGACCATGTCCTGCTCTCGGGCCCTCCGGGGCTGGGAAAGACCACGCTGTCGATGATCATCGCCGCGGAAATGAACGCGCCGCTGCGGATCAGCAGCGGCCCGGCCATCCAGCATGCCGGGGACCTGGCCGCCATCCTGTCCTCACTCTCCGAGGGCGAGGTCCTCTTCCTGGACGAGATCCACCGCATGTCCCGGCCGGCCGAGGAAATGCTGTACATGGCCATGGAGGATTTCCGGGTCGACATCGTGGTGGGCAAGGGCGCCGGCGCCACCGCCATTCCGCTCGAACTTCCCCCGTTCACCCTGGTGGGCGCCACGACGCGGGCCGGGCTCCTTCCCGGACCGCTGCGCGACAGGTTCGGCTTCACCGGTCACCTCGAGTTCTACTCGGTGGCCGAGCTGGAACTGGTCCTGCGGCGCTCCGCCGGATTGCTGGACCTGAAGGTGAACTCGGCCGGATTCAGCGAAATTGCCGGACGCTCCCGGGGGACGCCACGCATCGCCAACCGCCTTCTGCGGCGCGTGCGTGACTGGGCGCTGGTGCACGGCATCGAGCAGATCGACGCCCGGGCCGCCTCGGCCGCCCTGGACATGTACGAGGTGGACAAGCGCGGCCTGGACCGCTTGGACCGCGCCGTCCTCGAGGCGCTGATCACCAAGTTCGGTGGCGGCCCGGTCGGCCTGTCCACCCTCGCCATCGCCGTCGGTGAGGAGACCGAAACCGTCGAAACCGTCGCCGAGCCTTATCTGGTCCGCGAGGGGCTGCTGGGCAGGACGCCTCGGGGCAGGATCGCCCTGGCGCCGGCCTGGACGCACCTCGGCTTCGCGGTGCCCGCCGGCGTCTTCGGGCAGGACCCCCTCGAGGTGTTCCGGAGTGGAGACCTCGAGGCGGAGCTGGGTGAAGAGGCGGATCCGGGCTGGGGGGCCAAGGGCCAATAGTACCGCCGTGCGCTTTTCCCATTAGACTGGTATAACGCTCGGCACGTTCGGGCCTTTGTTTCTGTGGGCGGCACGCATCTGGCCGCCGCTGGCTGGGCACGGATCTGTGCCGGTGGCCCGGAACGAAGCGGACGTTGCTGTAAAACCAGTTATGCAAGTACAGAACGGAACTATCCCTGTGTTCGGACTTATCTCTGCCCAGACCCAGCCGCAGGCCGGCGGCGGCATCGACATCATGACCATACTCCTGTTCGTTATGCTCGGACTCTTCGTCTTTATGATGTTCCGCCGTAACAAAAAGACCCAGCAGCAGCAGGCGCAGCTCCAGTCGCAGTTCGCCCCGGGCGTGGAGGTCATGACCAGCTTCGGCCTCTTCGGCCGCATCCTCGACATCGATGAGGCTGAGAACAAGGTCGTGCTGGAACTCTCCCCGGGCAACACCGCCACCGTGCACCGCCAGGCCGTCACCAAGATCGTCGAGCCGGCTGCCGCAGCCGAGGAGTCCACGGTCGTTCCCGACGACGCCTCTTCGCTGACGATCGACAAGGCGGACGGCAACGCGCCCGTCACCGAGACGCCGGAGGAAACCTTGCGCCGATGCAATGACGAAGGCAAGAAAGACTGCTAGTCTGCCTACCTGAGCTAGCCCGCGAAGCCACTGATACTGGCAACCGCCGGTGTGGGCCTTCCGGCCGGCACCGGCGTTCCTGCGTAATTAGTAGAAAGATCGACAATGGCACGAACTGGCCCCATACACACAGCCCGCAGGGTGCTGGTCTGGCTCGGCGTTGTTATCGCCGTCCTGACCGCTGTCCTGGCCGGCGGCGCCATGGCCGGGCATGCGAGCTGGGCTCCCAAGCTCGCCCTGGACCTTGAAGGCGGCACGCAGATGATCCTGGCGCCGAAGGTCGAGGGCGGTTCGGACATCAACGAAGAACAGCTCAACCAGGCCGTGGCGATCATCCGCCAGCGCGTCGATGGCTCGGGCGTCGCAGAGGCTGAAATCAGCACGCAGTCCGGCCGAAACGTCGTGGTTAGCCTTCCCGGCACCCCGAGCAAGGAAACGCGGGCCCTGATCCAGGCGTCCGCGGACATGAACTTCCGGCCCGTCCTCCAGGCCGGCCCCGGTGCAGCGGTCCCCGCCGAGGCGCGGACCCCGGTCGAGCAGCTGCCCAAGCCCGCCGCGGAGCCGAGCAACGGCAGTGACGTGAACTGGGTCACGCCCGAGATCTACCAGCAGTTCGAGGCGCTGGACTGTGACAACCCGGCGCAGGACAAGCAGGAACGCTCCGACCCCGCCAAGCCGCTGGTTACCTGCGAGCCGGCGTCCGCCAACTCGCCCGCGATCAAGTACATCCTGGGGCCGGTCGAGGTCAAGGGCTCCAACATCAAGGGCTCCTCGTTCCAGCTGCAGCAGGGTGCCCAGGGCGCCGTGACCAACGACTGGGCTGTGAACATCCAGTTCGACGACGAAGGCACCGCCAAGTTCAAGGCAGTCACCGAACGGCTCTACCAGTTCTACGTCGCCGGCGGCGGCGAAAGCGGCTCGGACCCGAAGGCCCAGTTCGCGATCGTGCTTGACGACCAGGTCATCTCCGCGCCGCGCTCCCTCGCCGTCATCACCGACGGGCGCCCGCAGATCACCGGCGGCTTCACCGAGGAGTCGGCCAAGGCGCTCTCGGACCAGCTGCGTTTCGGCGCCCTGCCCATCAGCTTCGAGATCCAGAGCGAACAGCAGATTTCCGCCACCCTCGGCGGTGAACAGCTGCGCATGGGCATGCTGGCCGGGCTGATCGGCCTGCTGCTGGTGGTCGTGTACTCGCTCTTCCAGTACCGGGCGCTCGGCCTGGTCACCGTCGCCTCCCTCGTGGTGGCCGGCGCGCTGACATATCTGGCCATCGCGATCCTGGGATGGACCGAGAACTACCGCCTGTCCCTCGCCGGCGTCGCGGGCATCATCGTGGCCATCGGCCAGACGGCCGACTCGTTCATCGTCTACTTCGAACGCATCCGCGACGAGTTGCGCGAAGGCCGCGGCCTCGTGTCCGCCGTCGAGAACGGCTGGAAGCGCGCCAAGCGCACCGTCCTGGCCTCCAAGGCCGTGAACCTGCTGGCCGCCCTGGTGCTGTACTTCGTGGCCGTGGGCAACGTGCGCGGCTTCGCCTTCACCCTCGGCCTGACCGCCCTCGCAGACCTGATCGTCGTGTTCATGTTCACCCACCCGACCCTGCAGCTGCTGGCCCGTACCAAGTTCTTCGGCGAAGGCCACCGTTTCTCCGGCCTCGACCCGAAGCGCCTCGGCGCCGTGCCCCTGTACCGGGGTGCCGGCCGCCTCCGCACGCCGGAGGACAAGCCCGCGGTCGCGGTGCGTGCCAAGAACACCGGGGCAACAGCCGAAGCCGAGCGCCGGATGACCATTGCAGAACGCCGCCTCGCGGAAAAACAGGAACAGCTTGCCGGTTCCTCCAAGAGCGCAGCCAAGGAGGGCAATTAAATGGCCAGCTTCGCCACATTCGGTAACGAGCTTTACACGGGCAAGCGCTCGTACGACTTCGTCGGGAAAAAGAAGCTTTGGTTCCTGATCGCAGCCGTCGCGGTTGCAGTCTCGATTCTCCTGCCGGTCGTCAAGGGCGGCTTCAACCTCGGGATCGAGTTCCGCGGCGGCTCCGAGTTCACCGTCTCCAATGTGCAGTCCACGGATCCGGCCCTCGGGGAGAATGCCGTCGAGGAAGTCGTACCCGGCAGCGTGCCGCGCGTCGCAAACGTCGCCGGCAGCACGATGCGCATCCAGACGGACAAACTCACGGACGACGAGACGCTCCAGATTAAGGAGCGGCTCATTTCGGCGTACGGTGTCACCGAAAACGAGGTGACATCCACCTTTGTCGGCCCCACCTGGGGCGCCGACGTCACCAAGCAGGCGCTGTTGGGCCTGGCCATCTTCGTCGGGCTTGCCTCCGTCCTGATGGCGCTGTACTTCCGGACCTGGAAAATGTCGCTTTCGGCGATCGCGGGCATGCTGGTGACGATGTTCATCACCGCCGGGGTCTACGCCCTGAGCAATTTCGAGGTGACGCCGTCGGCGATCATCGGCTTCCTGACGGTGCTCAGCTACTCGCTGTATGACACCGTGGTCGTGTTCGACAAGATCCGGGAAAACACGGCGGACCTGCAGGCCTCGACCCGCCGGACCTTCGCCGAAGAGGTCAACCTCGCCGTCAACCAGACCCTGGTCCGGTCCATCAACACCATGATGGTCGCCATCCTGCCTGTCGGGGCGATCCTCTTCATCGGTGCCGGGCTGCTGGGTGCCGGAACGCTGCGGGACCTCTCCCTGGCCTTGTTCGTGGGCATCCTGATTGGAACGGCCGCGACGATCTTTATCGCCGCCCCGCTCTACGCCTGGCTGCGCCAGGGCGAACCCGATCTGGTCAAGCAGGCCAGGCGCGTGGAACAGCGCCGGACGGAGGCAGCCGCCAAGGCCGCCCCCGAGGCCACACCGGCCACGGCCTAGCAGTACGAGGCCAGCCGGCCGCGGCAGCAGGAATGGCCCGAACGGGCCGGAGAACGCCATCTGTGGCGGTCTCCGGCCCGTCGTCGTGTGCGCCGGTTATCGAAGTATCCTGCCGCGGGAATACACTGGGTTAATTAGCCGGTTGTGAGAGGTGCTCCATTGGAAGAACGTTCGACGCCGGTGCCGGCGGCACCTGCGGATAAGGGTCACGGCCAGGGCGCGCAGACTGGCCTGGTGGCTTCCGGACGCCCCGATGTTGCCGTGCCCGTAGACAACTCCGGAGCCCGCGCCACGTTTCCTGGCCGCCGCGAACGCACCAGATCCAGGCTCGCCCGGCTGACCGGGCGGGGAACGCCCGCCTACTCGCCCATCCTTGAGCCGTTGCTGCGCACCGTTCGCGCCAACAACCCCAAAGAAGATTTCGACCTCATCCAGCGTGCCTTCGTCGTGGCGGAGCGCTGCCACCGCGGCCAGAAGCGCAAGAGCGGCGACCCCTACATCACGCACCCGGTCGCGGTCGCCACCATCCTGGCCGAGCTCGGACTCAGCGGCACGACCCTCGCCGCGGCCCTCCTGCACGACACGGTCGAGGACACCTCCTACACGCTGGACGACCTCAAGGCCGAGTTCGGCCCGGAAGTGGCGATGCTGGTCGACGGCGTCACGAAGCTCGACAAGGTCAGCTTCGGCGAGGCCGCCCAGTCCGAAACGGTGCGCAAGATGGTCGTGGCCATGGCCAAGGACATCCGCGTGCTGATGATCAAGCTCGCCGACCGGCTGCACAATGCCCGCACCTGGCGCTTTGTCTCCGCGGAATCCTCGGCACGCAAGGCCCGGGAAACCCTGGAGATCTTCGCCCCGCTGGCCCACCGGCTCGGCATGAACACGATCAAGTGGGAACTTGAGGACCTCTCCTTCGCGGCGCTGTACCCGAAGGTCTACGAGGAAATCGTGCGCATGGTGGGGGACCGGACCCCGGAGCGCGAAAAGAACCTGGGCGTGATCCGCAACCAGATCACCGAAGACCTGCGTTCGGCCAAGATCAAGGCCACCATCACCGGCCGGCCGAAGCACTACTATTCGATCTACCAGAAGATGATTGTCCGGGACAAGGACTTCGACGACATCAACGACCTGATGGGCGTGCGTGTGCTCGTCGACTCGGTCCGGGACTGTTACGCCGCCCTCGGTGCCATGCACTCGCGCTGGAACCCGCTCCCCGGCCGGTTCAAGGACTACATCGCGATGCCCAAGTTCAACATGTACCAGTCGCTGCACACCACGGTGATCGGCCCGGGCGGCAAGCCGGTGGAGATCCAGATCCGCACCCACGAGATGCACCGGCGGGCCGAATACGGCGTCGCGGCCCACTGGAAGTACAAGGATCAGCCGAACCGCTCGGCGGCCGGCCCCGGAAGCCCGCGCGACGGCGACATGGGCTGGCTGCGGTCGCTGGTCGACTGGCAACAGGAGACCTCCGATCCCGGAGAATTCCTCGACTCGCTGCGCTTTGAGATCAATGCCCGCGAGGTGTTCGTGTTCACCCCCAAGGGCGAGGTCATGGCCCTGCCTGCCGGCTCCACACCGGTCGACTTCGCCTACGCCGTCCACACGGAGGTGGGCCACCGGACCATCGGGGCGAGGGTCAACGGCAAGCTGGTTCCGCTCAACAGCGAGCTGAACCACGGCGACTGGGTGGAGATCTTCACGTCCAAGGCGGAGGGCGCCGGCCCCAGCCAGGACTGGCAGCACTTCGTCAAGAGTGCCCGCGCCCGCAACAAGATCAGGCAGTGGTTCAGCAAGGAACGCCGCGAGGAATCGATCGAGCGCGGCAAGGAACTGCTCACCAAGGCCATGCGCAAGCAGAACCTGCCGCTGCAGCGCCTGATGACCCACGATGCCCTCGCGGCGATCGCGGAGGACTTCAAGTACGTTGACATCTCCGGGCTCTACGCCGGAGTCGGCGACGGCCACACCTCCGCCCAGTCGGTCATGGAACACCTGGTCGAGAGCCTCCGTGCGGCCCAAGCCCCGGACGATGACCTCTCCGAGGTCTCCATCCCCACCCAGGTCAGCAAGGTCCGGTATTCCGATTCCGGCGTCGTTGTCCGCGGCGTGGACGACGTCTGGGTGAAGCTGGCCCGCTGCTGCACTCCGGTGCCGCCGGACCCGATCCTCGGCTTCGTAACCCGCGGCTCCGGGGTCTCCGTGCACCGGACGGACTGCACCAACGTCACGGGCCTGCTGGAGCAGCCGGACCGGATCCTGGAAGTTGACTGGGCGCCCACCCAGTCCAGTGTGTTCCTGGTGGAGATCCAGGTCGAGGCGCTGGACCGTAAGTCGCTGCTGTCGGACGTGACCCGGGTGCTTTCGGAAAACCACGTGAACATCCTGGCGGCCAGCGTGCACACCTCCACGGACCGGGTGGCGATCTCCAAGTTCGCCTTCGAGATGGGTGACCCCAAGTATCTGAGCCATGTGCTCAGCGCGGTCCGCCGCATCGACGGCGTCTTCGACGTCTACCGCACCACCGGCAACCGGCGGCGCAGCTGATACGCAGGTGTTCCTTGTCCAGAGGGCAAGGGTGAGCGGTCCAGGGCTGGCTTGTCCTGGGCCGCTTCTTTTCGTATCCGTTCGTTGCGTCGTCCGGTTGGCTGGCGCGTCGTGATCGACGGGCGCTGTCAGGCTGATATGCGCCGGTTGGTTACCGCAGGACGAGGTGTTCGGCCGGAGGGGTGCCGCTGGTCTAACGACGTCGGGCGTCACCGGGTGATTGTGCCGGTTGTCCCTAGGCGTGTCGCGGTTCTCCTCCACGCTGCCAGGCCACCAGGGCCGGGCCCGGCAATCCGGCGGCCCAGCCCCAGTCCCATAGAAACCGACCACCACACTTCATAACGTCTAGACCCTAGGCACGACCTCCCTGGGCGCAGCGTCCGGCGGCTCCGGGCCGGGCGGAGCCCCGCGCGCGTCCGGCAGGGCGGCGAGCTTTGCCAGCGCCGCCTGCTTATGCGGCAGCCGAGGCGAGGCCTCCACCGCCAGCCGGAGCATGCGCAGCCGCACCTCCAGCTCGGGACACGCCAGCAGCGCGCAGAGGGCTGGCAGGGCGCACTCGGCCTCAACGTGCAGCGCAATGTCCACCGCCGTCCGCAGCGGACTGGACACCATCAGGCCGCCCAGGCTGACGACATCGAAGGGGCCCAGCCGCACTTCATGGAAGGTGCAGCCGCGCGTGGACCTGAGGCTGGAGATCCGGCGGTTGGCGTCCACCAGCAGCGCCAAACGGTCCGGTTCCCGGGCGCAGCCGTAGATCCACGCCGCCGTCATCCGTCCTGCCACCACCCGCTGCCGGATGGCCGGCGGAATAGCGCAAGCCGCCGCACGGGCCCGGAGCTGCGGGGTGGGGCGGGTGCCGGGCGCCACGTACCCGCGCTGATAGAGCTGCGTCAGCAGGCCGTCGGAGGCCATGGCCTGCAGCTCCGGCCAAGAGAACAGGACGCCCGGGGTGTAGAGCTCCGGGAGGCCAAAGCCTGGCGGCACTGAAGCCGGGGTGGGGGAATCGCCGGTGCCGGGCAGGAGGACCATCCAGCCATCGTGGCGCCGCGCCAGCCAACGCAACAGGCCCCGTCGCGGTCATGTGGATAACCGGAACCGGGGCCTGTCGCTGAGGCGTGTGCCTGCCTGTTAGGAGAGTTCGCTGGCCGAGCGCTCCAGCTGCTCCAGCCATGCCTGGCGTGCCTCGAGGGCCTCCTGCGCAGCCTTGATCTTGCGCTGGTCGCCAGCCTTCTCAGCTTTGGCGAGGTCTTCCTTGAGTCCGGCAATGGCCGCTTCCAGCTGCGTCAGGGCGCTGTTGGTGCGGGCCTTTGTCTCCGGGTTTGACCGCTTCCAGTTTTCATCCTCGGCCTGACGGACGGCGTCCTCGACCTTCCGCAGGCCGGCCTCGACGCGGCCCATGTCAGCGCGCGGAACCTTGCCGGCTTCCTCCCAGCGGTCGCGGATGGACTGCAGAGCCTTCTTGACGGCCGCGAGGTCCTTGATGGGCAACAACTCGTTGGCCTCCGCCAACAGGGCTTCCTTCACCACGAGGTTCGCCCCATACTCCTGGTCGATCTCGTCGTTGGCTGCCTGGCGGTTGGTGAAGAAGACGTCCTGCGCGGCCCGGAAACGTGCCCAGAGGGCGTCGTCATCCTTGCGGCTGGCGCGCGGGGAGGCCTTCCACTCGTCCATCAGACGGCGGTATTCGCCGGCCGCGAAGCCCCAGTCGGTCGAGGCGGACAGTGCTTCCGCTTCGGCGATCAGCTTCTCCTTTGCGGCCTTGGCTGCCGAATTGCTGCTATCGAGCTGCGAGAAGTACGCGCGCCGGTGCCGGTCAAAGACGGTGCGGGCGGCGCGGAACCGCTTCCAGAGCGCATCCTCGTTGCTGCGGCCGAGCCGGACGCCGCTCTTCTGCGCGGTCTTCCAGCTTTCGAACAGTTCGTTCATCCGGGCGCTGGATGTTTTCCACTGGACCTGGGCGGGGTCGTGGCCGGCAATCTCCTCGGCCTCGGCCACGATGGCTTCGCGGGCCGCAAGCTCGGCGGTACGGACAGCGTCGTGTTCGGCCTTCTCGGCCTTTTCGAGCTCGCCGATCTGCGTAGCCAGCGTGTCCAGCCGGGCTTCGGCGGAGCGCAGATCGCCCACCATGTTCCGCTCGGCCAGCTGTTCGCGCAGGTGCGTGACAGTCTTCTGCATGTCCGCCGTGGGCGCCTTGGAGCTGACGCGCTGCTCCAGCAGGACAATCTGTGCGACGACGTCGTCATGCTTCCGGGCGAAGTAGCCCAGGGCCTCGTCATCGCTGACACCCGGGTACTGACCGACCGGGTATTCGGTGCCGTCAACGGTCAGGAACACCTGGCCATCGCCTTCGACCCGGCCCCAGCGGGCGGCTTCGGCCAGCGAGGCAGCGGAGGACGCGGATGTCGGAGCGGGGGCAGCCACGGACGGCTTCGCCTTGGGCCGGGCCGCGAAGGCTGCCGGCGACGGCGCCGGGCGCTGCGGTGCAGGGCTCGCTGCGGCGTCGGGCTCCTCGGCCGTTACGGCCTCAGCCGGCTCTGCCTGCGTGTCTGTCGCAGCGTCTGCTTCCGGGCCTGCAGCGTTGTCTGCTGCTGCTGCTGCTGCTGCTGCTGCATCTGCAGCGTCGCTGGCTGCAACTGCCGCTGTCTCGGCTTCGGTTTCGTTGGCAGCTGCTGCTGACAATGTTTCGTCGGATTTCTGACTGTCTGTCACCGCTAGAAGTCTTTC
>JAODMV010000254.1 GCA_025464875.1 Arthrobacter sp.
GGGGTGGCAGGATCCGGCAAATTCAACCAATTCAACAATAAAATTGGTATCAACAAACTTGGCACACTATTGAGTTCTCAAACAACAGACACACCCGGCACCACCCGGACCCAACGGTCCAGGATCGCTCCGGAGCAACTTTCCAAACTTACCCGACTGCTTCACCCTAGTCAAATCGGCCGTTCCGACTCGGTCTTGCCAGAGGCTTCCGAGTTGTCTTGCCGTTCAACTCCGGGGAGCAGCGCGGATATAAACTATACCACCACTGGGGCGCGGTGGCAAAACCCCCTGGCTCGGGGAGCCGCAGAGCCCGGAATCACGCGGATTCCGGGCTCTGCGATCATGACCGGCACAGGCCTGCGCGCGGGCTAGCTCAGGGGCTTGAAGTACGCAGCACCCAGCGGCGGCAGCGTGACGGTGAGCGTGGCCGGCTGCCCATCCAGCGGCTCCTCGGACGCCGTCAGGGTACCTGCGTTCTCCACGCCCGAGCCGCCGTAGCTGGCGGCGTCGGTATTCAGCACTTCCAGCCACCCTGCGGCTGACGGGACGCCCAGGCGGTAGTCCTTGTGCGGACCGCCGGAGAAGTTCAGCGCGCACACCAGCGGGTTCCCGGCCGCGTCGCGGCGGATGAAGGTGAGCACGTTCCGGTCCGAGTCGCCACCGTTGATCCACTGGAAACCGTCCGGATCGTTGTCCCGCTCATACAGGGCAGGGGTCGAACTGTAGAGCTCATTCAGGTCCTTGGTCAGAAGTTGGATGCCCCGGTGTGCCGGAATGTCAGCAAGCCACCAGTCCAGGCCGTGCTGCTCTGACCACTCGGCCTCCTGGCCGAACTCGGTACCCATGAAAATGAGCTGCTTGCCCGGGTGGGCCCACTGGTAGCCGAGGAACGCGCGGAGGTTGGCCAGCTGCTGCCAGCGGTCCCCGGGCATCTTGCGCAGCATCGACCCCTTGCCGTGCACAACCTCGTCGTGGCTGATCGGCAGGAGGAAGTTCTCCGTGAAGGCGTAGACCATGGAGAAGGTGATGGTGCCGTGGTGCCATTTACGGTTGTAGGGATCCTCGGACATGTACTTGAGCGAATCGTGCATCCAGCCCATGTTCCACTTGAGGCCGAAGCCCAGTCCGCCCTGGCTAGTGGGGGCGGTGACGCCCGGAAACGCCGTGGACTCCTCCGCGATCATGACCGCACCGGGGTGGGTCTTGTACACCGTGGCGTTGACCTCCTGCAGGAAGGAGATGGCCTCCAGGTTTTCGCGGCCGCCGAAGCGGTTCGGCTGCCACTGCCCGTCCTCGCGCGAATAGTCGAGGTAGAGCATGGAGGCGACGGCGTCAACGCGCAGTCCGTCGATGTGGAATTCCTCGAGCCAGTAGAGCGCATTGGCTACGAGGAAGTTGCGCACTTCGCGGCGGCCGAAATCGAAGATCAGCGTCCCCCAGTCCGGGTGCTCGCCCAGGTTCGGATCGGCGTGCTCGTACAGGGGTTCGCCGTCGAACCGGGCCAGGGCCCACTCATCCTTGGGGAAGTGCGCCGGGACCCAGTCCAGCAGGACACCGATGCCCGCCTGATGGAGTTCATCCACCAGATGCCGGAATTCGTCCGGGTGCCCGAAGCGTGACGTCGGCGCGAAGTAGGACGTCACCTGGTAGCCCCAGGATCCGCCGAAGGGGTGCTCAGCCACGGGCATGAACTCCACGTGCGTGAAGCCCAACTCCTTGACGTACGCCACCAGTTCCTTGGCCAGCTCCCGGTAGCCCAGGCCCAGTCGCCAGGAGCCGAGGTGGACCTCGTAGACGCTCATCGGGGCGTTATGGGGGTCCCGGGCGGCCCGGGCTTCCATCCAGGCGTCGTCCTTGAAGGAATAGGAGGGCTCCACCACGCGGGACGCCGTCAGCGGGGGGACTTCCGTGCCGAAGGCCATCGGGTCCGCCTTCTCCACCCAGTTGCCGTGCCGGGTCCTGATTTCAAACTTGTAGTGCGCCCCTGCTAAAACGCCGGGGATGAACAGTTCCCAGACCCCGGAGGAGCCAAGGGAACGCATCGCGAATTCCCGGCCGTCCCAGCCATTGAAGTCGCCCTTGACCCGCACCGCCTGGGCATTTGGGGCCCACACGGCGAAGGACACGCCGTCCACGTCACCGAGCGAGGACTTGTAGTGCTGGACGTGGGCGCCGAGCACATCCCAGAGGCGCTCATGGCGGCCCTCCCCCATCAGGTGCAGGTCCACCTCCCCCACTGTCGGCAGGTAGCGGTAGGGATCGTCAATGATCTGCGGCCCGTGGCCCTCGTACGTCACCTCGAGCCGGTAGTCCGGCACGTGGCCGCGCTCCAGCGGTTCCGTCACCGCCACCCACACGCCGTTGGCTTCGTGGTCCATGGGCACCGTGCCGGCCGCCGTCACGACGTTCACGGCTTCCGCCAGGTGCTTGAGCGTCCGGATCGTGACATGGCCGTGGCCGTCAAGGTGTGCGCCAAGGACCGAATGTGGCGCGTGGTGCTCGCCGGACGCAACCCGGGCAAGGGTCTCCGCGTCCACGGGGAGTGGTGCGCCGGGCCGATCGATACGTGCTGATCCTGTCATTTTCATACCTTCCACTGCGGCCCCGGCTGATCCGCCGGAGCTTGTACTGCCGAGGAGACGACGTGATGCGTTCACCGGAATTGAAAGCCAGTCCGGCCTATTGCGTAACTCGTAAACAACTTCATAGAGGGCCTTGTCCAGCCACAGCGCCACAAACAACGGCGCGTTCCGGTCGACGGTTCCGGGGGTGACTTCGGCGTACCCGGCCAGGAAAGCCTCGGCACAGTCGTCCACCCAAGTCGCCGGCACTGCGGCGTCGGGATATTCCCGGGCGGCGGCGCCGGCGGCGTAGTCGAAGGACCGAAGCATCCCGACCACGTCGCGCAGCGGGACGTCGGGGAAATTGCGTTCGGAGATGGGCCGGAGCGGCTCACCCTCGAAATCAAGAATGGCCCAGCGCGGGGCTTTCCCCGGCTCTCCCGGGACCTGAAGGATCTGTCCCAGGTGGAGGTCCCCGTGGATGCGCTGCAAGGACCCGGCGCTGCTGCCCTCAAGCCGGGCGAGCAGCTTGTCCAGTGCGTCCCCATAGGGGCCGACAGCGCTACCGGCTTCGGCCCAGGACTGGCGCACGCGCTGGGCCACCCCGGCCGCGATGTCGCGGCCCGGAACGGATTCGGCCGTGACCCCCAGCGCCGCGGCAAGCCGGCGGTGCACCGTGGCGGTCGCGACGCCCAGCGCATGCGCCTCGGCCGTGAAGTCCTTGCCCGCGCTTGCCCGCTCCACGGCCAGGCGCCAGGCGTCGAGGCCGCCGGCGAGGAACTCGTGGGCGACGGCCAGTTCGCCCTGCACAGGCCGGACACCGCCGGCCCGGTCCGGGGTGCCGGGCTCCCATTCGCCGGTGACCCAGCCGAGGGTCGCCGGGACTTCGGCGGTGCGCCCCGCGGTCAGGGCGCCGCCGATTTCCACCTCCGGGTTATGGCCCTCGGAGAGAACGCGGAAGAACTTCACGATCGCGGCCGATCCGCCGTCGTCCACGATCACCGAACTGTTCGACTGCTCACCGGAGAGCACCGACACCTTGCCGGTGGCGAAAGGCAGACGGTAGCCGGACTCCGCGAGGTGGCCGATGGCGTTCCCGGACGGCGTGGTCCGGCCGCTGCGCATGAGTTCCAGCCACGCGGCCACGAAGGCGGGGTCCTGGACGCCGTCGTAGATCCAGCGGCGGGTGGCATCCACACCGGCGTCTGCGGTTGTACCTTCTACTGTCCCTGCGGCGGCGGTGCCGCCTGGAATTTCGCCGATAAGCGCGGCCTCCGCACCCGGCAGGGGTGCGCGGCGGACGCTGAGCGGGACCTGGACGACGTCGGTGCGGCTGCCGTCGGCTGTCGGGTACCTCACCGCGAGCAGCAACACCTCAAGCTCCGCCTCGCCGCGGCCGCCGTCCAGGCGCAGGCCGCCGGCGGGCTCAAAGGTGAACTCCGCGCTCTTGACCGGGAACCAGCGCTGGCGGGGCAGCCAGGCGCGGAGCAGTTCGTCAAGGGCTGGGGCAAGGGGCGGTCGGGTCATGTCAGCCTTCGATGGACAGGATGGGCATCGCCTTGGTGTGCGGCGAGGCCGGGTTGGAACCGGCCGAACGGATCCGCAGCCAGAAGAAATCGTGGCTGCCCAGGGTCAGCGTCAGCGTTCCGTCCTCGCCGATGGCGGGGAACGCCTGTCCGCCGAACACGTCCCGGAGGCCCCGCCCGGCGTAGTCCGGCACCTTCAAGGTGGTGGCCACGGGATGCTGGGAGAGGTTGAAGACGCACAGGACGCTTTCGCCGTCCGCCCCGGCCGAGTTGCCCTCCGGCAGCTCGCGCAGGTAGGAGAGGACGACGTCGTGATCGGCTTCAACGTGCTTGAATCCCCCCAGCCCGAAGGCGGGGTGGTTCTTCCGGACGCTGAGGATCTGGCGCGTCCAGCGCAGCAGGGAGCCCGAATGGGCAGCCTCCGCCTCCACATTGGCCATGCTGTAGTTGTAGACCAGCGACTGGATCACCGGAAGGTAGAGCTTGCCGGGGTCCGCGTTGGAGAACCCCGCGTTGCGGTCCGGGTTCCACTGCATCGGGGTGCGGACAGCGTCGCGGTCTTCGAGCCAGATGTTGTCCCCCATGCCGATCTCGTCCCCGTAGTACAGGAAGGGGCTGCCGGGCAGGGATAGCAACAGGGCATTGATGAGCTCGATCTCCGCCCGGGAGTTGTCCAGCAAGGGGGCCAGCCGGCGGCGGATGCCGATGTTGGCCCGCATGCGGGGATCCGGAGCGTACCAACCGAGCATGGCCGCGCGTTCGTCGGCCGTGACCATTTCCAGCGTCAGCTCGTCGTGGTTGCGCAGGAAGGTGCCCCACTGGGCGCCGTCGGGAATGTCCGGGGTGTCCTGCATCGTCTCGATGATGGGTGCCGCCTTCTGGTCCCGCAGCGCGTAGTAGAGCCGCGGCATGATCGGGAAGTGGAAGGCCATGTGGCATTCCGGTTCCTCTTCCGTGCCGAAGTATTCAACCACTTCCGCGGGTGGCTGGTTGGCTTCGGCGATGATCACCCGTCCCGGGTAGCTTTCATCGACCATCTTGCGCAGCTTGCGCAGGAACTCATGGGTCGCGGGCAGGTTCTCGCAGTTGGTCCCCTCTTCTTCGAACAGGTACGGGATGGCGTCGGCGCGGAATCCGTCGATGCCCTGGTCCAGCCAGAACCGCACGACGTCGAAGAGCGCTTCGACGACTGTGGGGTTTTCGAAGTTGAGGTCGGGCTGGTGGCTGAAGAAACGGTGCCAGAAGAACTGGCGCCGGATCGGGTCGAAGGTCCAGTTGGACTCCTCCGTGTCCACGAAAATGATGCGGGCGTCCTGGTACTTCTCGTCCGTGTCACTCCACACGTAGAAGTCGCCGAAGGGACCGTCCGGATCCTTGCGCGATTCCTGGAACCAGGCGTGCTGGTCCGAGGTATGGTTCAGCGGCAGGTCGATGATCACGCGCACGCCGCGGGCGTGGGCCTCGGCGACGAGTCGTTTGAAATCACTGATGGTTCCAAACTCGTCCAGCACGGAGTTGTAGTCGGAGATGTCGTAGCCGCCGTCGCGGAGCGGTGACTGGAAGAACGGCGGCAGCCACAGGCAGTCCACGCCCAGCCACTGCAGGTAGTCGAGTTTTTCGATCAGGCCGTGGAAGTCGCCGGAACCGTCCCCGTTGCCGTCGGCAAAGCCCCGGACCAGCACCTCATAGAAGACCGCCCGGCGGTACCACAAGGGGTCATGCTGGAGGCCCGGCGCATTCAGTTCGAAGCTCGCCTTCGGGCTGAAGTGCTGGGCCGGGCTGTGCGGGCTGAAACTCACGGACGCGGCCTCCGGATGCTGAGAATGTGGGCGGGCTCCACATGGGCGTCCAGACGAACGTAGTTGTACTCCCCCCATTCCCAGCTCTCGCCGCTCAGCAGATCATCCACCATGAAGCCGCCGTTGCGCGTCAGGTCCTCCGGGCCCAGCTCGAGCGCCTCCAGATCCAGGGAAACCGTGCTTTCCCGGACGCTGTGCGGGTCCACGTTGACCACGATGATCAAGGTGTCCTTCGTACCGTCGGGCAGGGTCTTGTGCTTGGAATACACGATGGTGGCGTCATCGGTGCTCTCGTGCAGCGTCAGGTTCTGCAGATCGCCCAGCGCCGGGTGCGCGTGCCGGACTTCGTTGAGCCTGGTCAGGTACGGGGCGAGCGTCCTGCCGGACGCCGCCGCCGCCTCCCAGTCCCGGGCCTTGTACTCGAACTTCT
Organism: Arthrobacter sp.; assembly: GCA_025464875.1. Taxonomy (GTDB): domain Bacteria; phylum Actinomycetota; class Actinomycetes; order Actinomycetales; family Micrococcaceae; genus Arthrobacter. Next base: position 6,317 of record JAODMV010000254.1, read on the forward strand.
CGTTGTCGATGTACTCCTCGGCACCGGGCCTGGCGACGTGCTCGTAGAGCTCGTAGCCGGCGTAGACACCCCAGATCGGGCTCGCCGTGGCGGCGAGCGCCGCACGGATCCTGAAAGCGGGCGGGCCGCCGAACTGCAGGTACTCGGTGAGGATGTCCGGGGTGTTGACGAAGAAGTTCGGCC
>JAODMV010000304.1 GCA_025464875.1 Arthrobacter sp.
AACTGATGACTCAGTGTGCCGTCAGGGACCGCGGGGATCAATACCCGTTCCCGAGGCCGAAACATGTGGTGCCGGGAACACAGCGGACCGTAAGATAGTTACTGCAAGCAACTTTCTGCTGGATCCCAAGAACTTCCCCCTTGGAGCCGTCATGTCCACATCCACCTCTGCGCGTGTTCCCGGGGCGGTCCTGACCCACCGTCAGACCGTCACCGTCATGGTGGGCCTCATGCTCGGCATGTTCCTGTCCTCGCTGGACCAGACCATCGTCTCCACCTCGATCTACACCATCGCCAACGACCTCGACGGCCTTTCCCTGCAGGCCTGGGCTACAACGGCGTACCTCATCACCGCAACCGTGACGACTCCGCTCTACGGCAAGCTCAGCGACATCTTCGGCCGCCGCCCGCTGTACCTCGCCGCGATCCTGATTTTCCTCGCCGGCTCGCTAGACGCCGGCTCGGTCCACTCCATGACCGAACTCGCTCTTGCCCGCGGCGTCCAGGGCATGGGCGCCGGCGGCCTGCTGGCCCTCGCCCTGACCGTCATCGGCGACATCGTGGCGCTGAAGGACCGCGCCACGTATCAGGGCTATTTCATGTCCGTCTTCGGCATCTCCTCGGTGCTGGGCCCGGTGGTGGGCGGAGCCTTCGCCGGCTCCGCGAACATCCTCGGCTTCGACGGCTGGCGCTGGGTGTTCTTCATCAACCTCCCCATCGGCCTCGCCGCCCTGGCCGTGGTGTTCCTGTACCTCCACCTGCCGGCCAAGCATGTGAAGCAGAAGATCGACTACTGGGGCGCCGCGGCCATCACGCTGGCGATCGTGCCGCTGCTGCTGGTGGCCGAGCAGGGCCGCAGCTGGGGTTGGACCTCGGTAAATTCCCTGCTGTGCATCGGCCTGGGCATCGTGGGCATCGTGTCGTTCCTGCTCGCCGAAAAGCGTGCCGGCGATTACGCCCTGATCCCGCTCCGGCTGTTCCGGAATGTCACCTTCGGCCTGTCCTCGCTGCTGAACTTCATCATCGGCATCGGCATGTTCGGCGCCATCGCGATGCTCCCCATGTACCTGCAGCTGGTCAAGGGCCTCACGCCCACGGAGGCGGGCCTGATGATGATCACCTTCACGGTGGGCATCCTTGGCGGTTCCATCGCCGCAGGCCGGACCATCTCCGCGTCGGGGACCTACCGGGTCTTCCCGATCCTGGGCACCTCAATCCTGACCGCGGCCGCCGTCGTGATGGGCCTCTCCCTCGGCGTGGACACCCCGCTCTGGGTTCCGGGCGGCATCGCCGTGTTCTTCGGCCTGGGCCTCGGCTTTTGCATGCAGCCGCTCACCCTGGCCATGCAGGTCTCCGTGCCGGCAAAGGACATGGGCGTGGGGACCTCCTCCGCCGCGTTCTTCCGTTCCATGGGTGGCGCTGTCGGTACGGCCGTATTCATCTCCATGCTGTTCAGCCTCGCGGCGGACAAGGTCGCCGCCGGCATGAGGGATGCCATGCAGAACGCAGACTTCCTCAAGGTCCTGAAGGATCCCGCGGTGGCCGCCGGCCCCGCCAACGCCCAGCTGTACGCGTTCTTCAAAAACGGCGCCAGCAACGACTCGCTCAACGACACCAGCTGGCTGCACGCGGCGAACCCGACCCTGGCGCGGCCCATCACCGAGGCCTTCGCCCAGTCGATCGACGCCGTCATGCTCACGGCCGCCACGCTCACCGGCATCGCGTTTCTGATCAGCTTCGCCCTGCCCAATAAGAAGCTCACGGACCCCAAGGCGTCGCCGCAGACGGCGGACGCTGCGCCCGCTTCCGCCCGCTAGAACGACGGCCGCAGCAGGCGCGCCGGCGCGACGGCGGCCGGCCGCGGATGCAGCGCCCCGAGGGAGGCCGTCCGGCCGCCGGGGTGTCTGTTTCCTCTCAGTTTTCGTCCCTTGACAGGCGCCGCTGAGCGGCGGGTGTAAGACTTGATAGTCGCGGCGCAGGCCGTGAACCACACGATTCCCGAGGGAGCCATATGAACGCCAGCCAGGACGAGACCGCCGCCAAGATCCCCCAGCGGGTGATCTGGCTGGCCGTGGCGGGCGCCGTCGGCGGCTTCCTCTTCGGCTTCGACTCCTCCGTCGTCAACGGCGCGGTCGATGCCATCAAGGACGAGTTCGCCCTCAGCGAGGCCGTGACCGGCTTCGCCGTGGCCGTGGCCCTTCTGGGCTGCGCGGTGGGCGCCTACCTGGCCGGAAAGGTCGCCGACCGCTACGGCCGCATCCCCGCCATGAAGATCGGCGCCGTGCTGTTCCTGGTCAGCGCGCTGGGCACCGGCTTCGCCTTTAGCGTCTGGGACCTGATCATCTGGCGCCTCGTCGGCGGCCTCGGCATCGGCCTGGCCTCCGTGATCGCCCCGGCGTACATCTCCGAGATTTCCCCGCGCCACGTCCGCGGGCGGCTTGCCTCCCTGCAGCAGCTCGCCATCACCACGGGCATCTTCGCCGCCCTGCTCTCGGATGCGCTCTTCGCGACCACCGCCGGCGGCGCGGACCAGGACTTGTGGTTCGGCATCGAGGCCTGGCGCTGGATGTTCCTGGCCGGCGCGGTGCCTGCCGTTGTCTACGGCTGGATCGCCTACACCCTGCCCGAGTCCCCCCGCTTCCTGGCCCTCCAGGGCAAGGACCAGGAGGCCCTCCAGGTCTTCAAGTCCATTGCGCCGGAGGAGGACAGTGACCGCCACCTCCGCGACATCAAGAAAGCCATCGACGAGGACCACTTGGCGGGCAAGAAGGGCTCACTGCGTGGCAAGGCCCTGGGCCTGCAGCCGGTCGTATGGATCGGCATTATCCTGTCCGTGCTGCAGCAGTTCGTCGGCATCAACGTGATCTTCTACTACTCCACCACCCTGTGGAAGGCCGTGGGTTTCCAGGAAAAGGACTCCCTGACCATCTCCGTGGCCACATCCATCACCAACATCCTGGTCACGCTGGTGGCGATCGCCCTCGTGGACCGGATCGGCCGCCGGCCCATCCTGCTGGCCGGTTCCGTCGGCATGGCCCTTTCGCTCGGCACCATGGCGCTGGCCTTCAGCTCCGCCACCGGTACCGGCTCCGAAATTTCGCTGCCCGGCGCCTGGGGCCCTGTCGCCCTGGTTGCGGCCAACGTCTTCGTCATCAGCTTCGGCGCCTCCTGGGGCCCGCTGGTCTGGGTCCTGCTGGGCGAAATCTTCCCGTCCCGGATCCGCGCCCGCGCCCTGGGCCTGGCCGCCGCCGCCCAGTGGATCGCCAACTTCGCGATCACCCTGAGTTTCCCGGTGATGGCCGCGGCCTCGCTGCCGCTGACGTACGCCATGTACGCGCTGTTCGCGGCGGCGTCGTTCTTCTTCGTGATGTCCAAGGTGCCGGAGACCAACGGCATGTCGCTAGAGCAGGCCGAGACCCTGTTCGTCCCGAAGGGGTCGGCCAAGGCCTGAGCCGCCGCGCCCTTGCGACCACTCGAAGCGCTCGAGGTGGCAGATGACGCCCATGTTTCACGGAAGCATGGGCGTTATCTGCCATCTCGGCAGGCGGGCGGAGAAAAGCCGACTGGCCTTTCTCCGCGGGGTGAAACGTTTAACAGCGCACAACGGTTTCTAAGGCTGTACCTTAGGAAAGCTGATTTGTAACCGCCGTCACGCAAGACGGCGGACCACTCTAAGGATTGTCAAGATGTCCGAACAGACCACCACGGGGCAGAGACCTGCCTCCAGCCAGGCCGGCGAGCCGCACCTTTCACGTTCGCTGAGCAACCGGCACATCCAGCTTCTGGCCATCGGCGGCGCCATCGGCACCGGCCTCTTCATGGGCTCCGGCAAGACCATTTCGGTGGCCGGGCCTTCCGTGATCTTCGTCTACATGATCATCGGCTTCATGCTGTTTTTCGTGATGCGCGCCATGGGCCAGCTGCTGCTGTCCAACCTGAACTACAAGTCCTTCAGCGACTTCGCGGGCGACCTCCTGGGCCCCTGGGCCGGCTTCTTCACCGGCTGGACCTACTGGTTCTGCTGGGTGGTCACCGGGGTGGCCGACGTCATCGCGATCGCCGGCTACGCCAACCAGCTCTGGCCGGGCATCCAGCTGTGGATCCCGGGTGTCGCCACCGTTCTCATCCTGCTCCTGCTGAACCTTCCGACCGTGAAGGCCTTCGGCGAGACCGAGTTCTGGTTCGCCCTCATCAAGATCGTGGCCATCGTGGCGCTGATCGTCGTCGGCCTCGTGATGATTTTCACCGGATTCCAGTCCGGCGCCGGCACCGCCACGTTCACCAACCTGTGGAGCCACGGCGGCTTCTTCCCCAAGGAATTCATGGGCTTCGTGGCCGGCTTCCAGATCGCCGTCTTCGCGTTCGTGGGCATTGAACTGGTGGGCACGGCCGCGGCCGAGACCAAGAACCCGGAGCACAACCTGCCCCGCGCCATCAACGCCATCCCGCTGCGCGTCATGC
>JAODMV010000109.1 GCA_025464875.1 Arthrobacter sp.
CCAGGGCGTACAGCAGGTAGACCGGCTGCAGCGCCGTGGAAAACCCTTCCAGAAGGAGCAGAAAGCTATCCATTGAAGAACGGCACCCCCTCAAGCAGCGGGCCCGGCGGCAGGGAGACGCCCAGCAGCCCGCCGAAGACGTACTGCAGCACCAGCGCGAGCACGATGGCAACCAGCACCGCGCGCCAGAGCGGCTTGGCCTGCAGGGACCAGGCGGCGCCGCTGAACAAGACGGCGGCGGCGACGGGCCAGCCCGCCGGTTCAATCAGGAAGATGTGCAGCACGACGAAACCGACCAGCTTGGCCAGCGCCGCCCAGTCGGTCTTGGCGGACACGTCCAGGTCCTCGCCTTCCTCGGCCTGCCCCACCTTGCCGCGGAGCACCTGGGCGACGATGCCGGAGCCGACAAGCACCAGCATGCCGCACACGATGTAGGGGAAGGCGCGGGGTCCGATGCCGGTCTCCGACGGCGGGATCGGGATCGAGCCCGCCGTCACGAAACCTGCAGCGCCCACGCTAACGAACAACAAGGCGAAGAGGATCTCGCCCGTCGCTCGTTTGGCGGGCGTTATTGCATGAGCGGGCATTGTTACTTGACCAGGCCGATCTCCGCGAGGGTGGTCTTGACCTTGGCAATGTCCTCGGTGAGGAAGGTCTTGAAGTCATCGCCGGCGAGGAAGGCATCGTCCCAGTTGTTCTTGGTGAGCGTGGACTTCCAGGCTTCGCTCGCGTGCAGCTTGGTGACGACCTCGGTCAGCTTCGCGCGCTGCGCGTCATCGATGGACCCGGGGGCCACCACGCCGCGCCAGTTGGTCAGCACGACGTCGATGCCCTGGTCCTTGAGCGGCTTGACGCCCGGCAGCGCGGGAGCCTCGGCCGATCCTGACACGGCGAGCGCGCGGACCTTGCCGGCCTTCACCTGTTCGGCGTATTCGCCCACGCCCGAGATGCCGGCCTGGACCTTGTTGCCCAACAGCGCGGCGATGGATTCGCCGCCGCCGGAGTAGCCGATGTAATTCAGCTTGTCCGCTTCGACGCCCTGGGACTTGAGGATCTGGCCCGCCAGGATGTGGTCGGCGCCGCCGGCCGAGCCGCCGGTGATCGCAACGCCCTTGCCGTTGGCCTTGATGTCCTCCACCAGGTCCTGCACCGACTGGTACTTCGACGACGCCGGCACCACGAGGACCAGCGGTTCTTCGGTCAGGCGCGCAATGGGGGTGGTGTCCTCCAGGCGGGTCTTCGCCGCGTTCGTCTCCACGGCACCGACCATGACGTAGCCCATCACCATGAGCGTGTTGGCGTCCTTTTCGGTGGCCAGCTTGGCCAGGCCGTTCGTTCCGCCGCCGCCGCCGATGTTCGTGACCTGGGCCGAGGACACGATCTTGTTGGCCTGCAGGTCCGCCTGCATGGCGCGTCCGGTCTGGTCCCAGCCGCCGCCCGGGTTGGCCGGGACAATGATGCTGAGCTTCGTGATCGGCTCCGCGGCCGCGGACTGGCTGGTGGCGGCGCCGGTTCCCCCGCCGGCGCAAGCCGACATGGCCAGCACGACGCCGGCGGCCCCCGCCGTGAGGGCGGCGCGACGGGTGAAGTTGGACTGGAAAGTCATTGGTTCTCCTTGTACGAATGTGATGCACACCATTGGAATCACTTCCCCGACCCTAGGGGCGGCCCGGATTCCCGTACAGCATTTGGACGTAGAGGTAGTAGTGGTCATATTGGTCACGGCCGGAACGGCCCGTTCCGGCGGGAGCCACTTCCCCGGATGGAACACTTGTGACATGGTTCACAGGATTCCTCTTCGCTTCCAACTGGTGGCACTGCAGCTCGGAATAGTCTTGACTGTCCTCACGGCGGTGGGGGCGGTCACCATCCGGATGCAGGAGCAGCAGCTCAGGGACGCCTACAAGGGCAGGCTGATCGGCGTGGCCGAAAGCGTGGCCCGGCTCCCGTCCGTCATCGATGCCTTCGGGACCGGCACTCCGACCCAGATCATCCAGCCGATCGCGGAAGTCATCCGGCAGGCCTCCAATGTCACCTACGTGGTCGTGACGGACCGGTACGGAGTCCGCCAGTCGCACCCCAACCCGGGGGAGATCGGAAAGCCCGTTTCGACGGACCCCTCGGTGCCGCTCTCCGGAGACATTTTCGTGGGCACCCAGACCGGGACCCTCGGCGAATCCTGGCGGGTCAAGGTCCCGATCTTCGACGGCACGGGCGCCGTGATCGGATCGGCCTCGGTGGGCGTGCTGGAAAGCACGCTGGCCGCAGACCTCCATGAGGACCTGCCGCAGCTCCTGGGCTGGCTCCTGGGAGCCGCGCTGCTCGGTTCGCTGGGGGCGATGTACATTTCGAAACTGGTCTGGCGGCGCATCTACAACCTTGAACCCGAAGACATCGCCGCCCTCCTGGACACGCGCGACGCCATGCTGCATGGACTCGGCGAGGGGCTCGTGGCGGTCGACGCCGACGGGAACGTGGCGCTCGTGAACGATGAGGCGCGCCGGCTGCTGGGCGTCGGGGACGAGATCACGGGTTTAGCGGCGGCGGACCGCCTGGAACCCGGCATCCACCGGCTGCTGGCCGCCGGCTCCGCCACCGAGGAACTGGTCCTCTCCGGCGAGCGGATCCTGCTGGGCAAGGTCAACACCGCCACCGTCAACGGCCGGGAGGTCGGCAAGGTGCTGATCCTCCGCGACCGCACCGAGCTCCACGCCCTCCTGCGGGACCGCGACGGCGCCCTCGACGTGACCCAGGCGCTGCGGGCCCAGGCTCATGAATTCGCCAACAAACTGCACGTCATTTCCGGGCTGCTGGAGCTGGGGCAGCAGGGCAAGGCCGTCGAATACCTGGGCCGGAGCTACTCCGACGCAGCCCTCGTCAACCGTCCGCTCGCCCCGGGGGTCACCGATTCTGGCGTCCAGGCGCTGTTGATTGCCAAGTCCACGGTCTGCGCCGAACGCGGCGTCGACATTGTGGTGACTCCCGATTCGGTCTGCACTCCGGACGGTACGGGCGACGTTCTCACCGTGCTCGGCAACCTGATCGACAACGCCGTCGACGCCGTCGGCTACGACAGCACGATTTCCGTCCGGCTGGGCGAGACCGCGGCCGGCGAAAGGACCATCACCGTGGAAGACGAGGGGCCCGGCGTCCCCGAGGCGGACCGGTCGGCGGTCTTCGAAGCCGGCGTCACCACCAAGCCCGCGGAGGGAATCCATACCCGCGGTTTCGGACTCGCCCTGGTCCAGCGCATCGCCCGGCGGCGGAGCGGCTTCGCCGGGGTGTCGTCGTCGGCGTTGGGCGGAGCCTGCTTTACCGTAGTGCTCAGGACAAATGAGGCGGAACTACAACAACTATGAACGGCATACGCACCCTCATCATCGACGATGACGTGGCAGTGGCCGGGATCCATCACGGATTCCTGCTGGCACGCGGCGGTTTCGACGTCGTGGGCATGGCCCACACCGGGCAGCAGGGACTGGACCTGGCGGCGGAGTCGCGGCCGGAGCTGGTCCTGCTGGACATCCACCTGCCGGACATGTCCGGCCTGGACGTCCTGCAGGGGCTGCGAAACGGCCCCAACAAGGCCCTGGACGTCCTGATCATCACGGCGTCGAGGGAGCTGGAGACGGTGCGTTCGGCCATGGCCGGCGGGGTGCTGCACTACCTGGTCAAGCCCTTCACCTCCCAGGCCCTGAACGAACGGCTCGACGCGTATCTGGGGCTCCGCCAGGAACTGGCCTCGGAGTCCGCGGCGGGCCCGCTGAACCAGGAGCGGATCGACCGGCTCGTGGCGCCGTCCCGCCGTCCCGCTCCGCACGACGCCGGTGAGGCATCCGCCCTGCGGCTCCCGAAGGGCCTGTCCCGGCCAACGCTGGATGCAGTGGTCGAGGCGCTGAAGGCCACCCGCGACGACGTCTCGGCGGCGGGGATGGCGGCGCTGCTGGGATTGTCCCGCGTCAGTGCCCGGCGCTACCTGGAATACCTCGTGGTGCACGGCCTGGCCCGGCTGACGCCCCGCTACGGTGCCGCGGGCCGTCCGGAGAACCGGTACCAGTGGAAACACTGAGCGCAGCGGCGACGAACCCCACGGCCGGAACACCGGCCACAGCCTAGACGGAATGCCTAGACGGAGTGCCCGGCACGCCGGAGCGTCGATTCGGCGTGTCTGAGGATGGGGCCGTCGATCATCCTGCCGTTGAACTGAAACACCCCGGCGCCGGCCGTGGTAGCCGCGCCGAGCAGCTCCGTGGCCGCCAGGACGTCCGCTTCGGACGGCGCGTAGGCCCCGCGGACCACGGCCACCTGGTTCGGGTGGATGCAGGCCTTGGCGCCGAAGCCGGACGCGACGGCGTCGCGTGCTTCGAGGGCCAGGCCCTCAAGGTCGGGGATGCTGACGTAGACGGCATCGATGGCTTCCTTGCCGAACGCCCCCGCGGCCAGGAGCACGGTGGAACGGGCGTGCAGCGCCACCGCACGGTAATTCCCGTCCTCGGTCCTGCTGGAGGTTCCGCCGAGGGAGGCGATCAGGTCCTCGGCACCCCACATCAGGCCCACCACATTGGGTTCGGCCGCGATCGCCGCGGCGTTGACGATCCCGGCGGCCGTCTCGCACAGGGCAATAACGCTGTAGCCTTCAAGCTCGCGGAGCTGCCCGGCGCTTTCGGCCTTGGCGAGCATGACGTGGCGGTACGGGGTGTGCTTAAGGCAGTGCAGGTCCTTCTCGAACTCCTCCGTGCCGGCCGGGTTGATCCGGATAATGGTGCGGCTCGGATCGAGTTCGGGGACGTCGCCGGTGGCGCCGAGCTGCGCCAAAATCGCGCCGCGGGCGCGCTGTTTGTCGGCCGGCGCGACGGCGTCCTCCAGGTCCACGATGACGACGTCCGAACGCTCGGCGGCCTTCTGGTAGCGTTCGGGGCGATCGGCGGGGCAGAACAGCAGGGCGGGGCCCATCACGAAACTCATGTGTCCATTGTCCCCTGTTGCACCGCTTCTTTCCGTGCGGCGTGCGCCTCGCGGGTCCACATCAGGCAGCTGCGCGTGGCGAGGGCCACCACGTCCCCGTGCTGGTTCTTGCCGGTGTGCTTCATGGTCACGATGCCCTGGCCCGGGCGTGAGGCCGAGAGCCGCCTGCCCGTCACGACCGTCTCCGTGTAGAGGGTGTCCCCGTGATACAGCGGGTGCGGGAAGGTCACGTCCGTCAACCCCAACTGGGCGACGATGGTGCCCTGTGTCAGCTGAGGAACGGACTGGCCCACCACGGTGGCGAGGGTGAACATCGAGTTCATCAGCCGCTGCCCGAACGGCTGCCCCGCGCTCCAGGCCGCGTCGAGATGCAGGGCCTGGGTGTTCATGGTCATGGTGGTGAACAGGACGTTGTCCGTCTCGGTGACGGTCCGGCCGGGCCGGTGCGCGTACACCACGTCCTCTTCCAGTTCATCGAAGTAGAGCCCGCGCTGTTCGACGACGCGCCCTGGCCTGCCGCTCATACGGTCAGTTCCTGGTCTTCTTCGAAAAGATCGACGCCGGTGGCCGCAGCGACTTCCTCGGCCGACACGTCAGGGGCCAGCTCACGCAGCACCAGCCGGGTCGTCCCGCCTTCGGCAACCACGTCAATCACCGCCAGGTCGGTGATGATCCGGTCCACGCACGCCTTGCCCGTCAGCGGCAGCGTGCAACGTTCCACGATCTTCGGCCTGCCGTTCCGGTCCACGTGCTCCATCATCACAATCACCTTCTTGGCTCCGAAGGCCAGGTCCATGGCGCCGCCCATCCCCTTGACCATCTTGCCCGGAACCATCCAGTTGGCCATGTCCCCGTTTGCGGCCACCTCCATGGCGCCGAGCACGGCCACATCCACATGCCCGCCCCGGATCATCCCGAACGACAGGGCGGAGTCGAAGAACGCCGCGCCCTTGTTCACGGTGACGGTCTCCTTGCCGGCGTTGATCAGATCGGCGTCCACCTCGTCCTCGCCGGGATACGGGCCGACGCCCAGGATGCCGTTCTCGGAATGCAGGACCACCTCCACGCCGGCGGGGATATAGTTGGGGATCAGCGTGGGCATCCCGATGCCCAGGTTGACGTACTGGCCGTTGCGCAGTTCCTGCGCCACCCGGGCGGCAAGTTCATTGCGCGTCCAGCCCTTGATGTCCCCGTGCGATTTTCCGGCGCGCCGGTATCCGGGACGGACGGCCTCGGGACGGGGAGGCGCCTCCTGCGAAGCGTGCGAATCCATGGCTATGCTCCTGCCTGGTCGGTGCTGCCGGTGGTGGGTGCTGCCGTCAGCGCCACGGTCCGCTTTTCGATGCGCTTCTCGGGTTGCGGGACGTGCACGACGCGCTGGACGAAGATCCCGGGGATGTGTACGTGTTCCGGGTCCAGTTCGCCGGGTTCCACGAGTTCCTCGACCTCGGCGATGGTGATCTTTCCCGCCATGGCGCACAGCGGGTTGAAGTTCATCGCGGTGGCATGGAAGACGAGGTTTCCGTGGCGGTCGCCCTTCCAGGCGTGGACCAGCGCGAAGTCCGGCGTGAGGGATTCCTCCAGGACGTAGTCGGCGCCGTTGAAGCTGCGCACCTCCTTCGGCGCGGAGGCGATGGCGACGGCTCCGTCGGCGTCGTATTTCTGCGGCAGACCGCCGTCGGAGACCTGGGTGCCCACCCCGGCGGGCGTGTAGAAGGCCGGGATGCCGGCGCCACCGGCGCGGAGCTTTTCGGCCAGGGTCCCCTGCGGCGTCAGCACCACCTCGAGTTCGCCGGCGAGGTACTGCCGGGCGAACTCCTTGTTCTCCCCCACATAGGAGCTGATGGTGCGCCGGATCCGGCCGTCCCTCAGGAGGATGCCGAGGCCCCAGTCGTCCACGCCGCAGTTGTTGCTGACCGTTTCCAGGCCGGTGGTGCCGTGGCCGTGCAGGGCCTCGATCAAGGCCACCGGGATGCCGCAGAGCCCGAACCCTCCGACGGCGAGGGAGGCGCCGTCGGGAATGTCCGCCACGGCTTCGGCGGCGCTGGCAACAACCTTGTCAATCATCGCTGGTCCTTTCAGGGTCCGCTGGGCCCGGCCGCGGCCCGGTCAGAGTCCCAGTTCGCGGGCGATCAGCATCAGCTGGACCTCCGTGGTGCCCTCCCCGACCTCAAGGATCTTGGAGTCACGGTAGTGGCGCGCCACGGTGAATTCATTGATGAAGCCATAGCCGCCGAACACCTGGGTGGCGTCCCGCGCGTTGTCCATGGCTGCCTCGCCTGCGACCATCTTAGCGATGGCCGCTTCCGTCTTGAACGGCTTCCCGGCGAGCATCCGAGCGGCGGCGGCGTAGTAGGCCAGACGGGCCGTGTGGGCGCGTGCCTGCATGCGCGCGATCTTGAACGCGATCCCCTGGTGCTTGCCGATGTTCTGCCCGAACGCGCGGCGCTCCTTGGCGTATTTCACCGAGTGGTCCACACAGCCCTGGGCCGCGCCCACGGCCAGCGCTGCGATCGCGATCCGGCCCTCATCCAGGATCGACAGGAAGTTGGCGTAGCCTCGGCCCCGCGCGCCCAGCAGGTTGGCCTCCGGGACGCGGACGTCCCTCAGGGTCAGCGGGTGCGTGTCCGAGGCGTTCCAGCCGACCTTGTTGTAGGCCTTCTCCGCCTTGAACCCGGGGGTGTCGGTGGGGACCAGGATGGTGGAAATTTCCTTCTTGATGGTGCCGTCCGGGCGCTCCTCCTGTCCCGTCACGGCGGTGACCGTGACGAGGCGGGTGATGTTGGTGCCGGAGTTGGTGATGAACTCCTTGTTGCCGTTGATGACCCAGGTCTTTTCGTCTCCAGCGCCCTCCAGCCGGGCGGTGGTCTTGGTTCCGCCGGCGTCCGAACCGGCTTCGGGCTCGGTCAGGCCGAAGCCCCCGAGCGCCTTGCCGGAGGCCAGCAGCGGCAGCCATTCCTGCTTCTGCGCCCCGGTGCCGAAGCGGTGGACCGGCATGGCGCCGAGGGAGACGCCGGCCTCGAGGGTGATGGCGACCGACTGGTCCACGCGGCCCAGCTGCTCGAGGGCGAGCGCCAGGGCGAAGTAGTCCCCGCCCATGCCGCCGAATTCTTCCGGGAAGGGCAGGCCGAACAGTCCCATGTCCGCCATCTGGGACACCACTTCGTAGGGGAAGCTGTGTTCCTCATCGTGCTTGGCGGAGACCGGGGCCACCACCTCGTCGGCGAATTCGCGGACGGTGTCGCTGAGGTCCTGGTACTCCTCGCTGAGGTCAAAATCTGCCATCGGGACTCCTTCGTCTGGTCTGTGGTGCGGGCTGCTAGCTGGCGGCGTGGATGGTGGCGAGCACCTGGTCCGCCTTGACCAGGTCCCCGGAGGTGACGCTGATGTGCACGGTGCCGTCCAAGGGGGCCAGCAGCTGGTGTTCCATCTTCATGGCTTCGACGGCGAGCAGGACCTGGCCGGTTTCCACGGTGTCGCCGTTGCCGACGGATACCGAGACCACCGTGCCGGGCATCGGCGAGCGCACCGCCGGGTCTGCCGCGCCCTCATCCCGTTCGATCGCCGCCAGCACCCGGGCCAGCCTCGAGTCGCGGCTAAGAACCTCCAGCCGGCAGGACCAGCCGTCGTGGCCGAGGAACAGCTCCGTGGGCGCGCCGGGCTCCGGGTTGCTCGAGCTCGGGGTGACGGGTCCGGTGTAGACCGGCGCGAGCGGGTACTCCCGGACTTCGCCGTCGAGGGTGAGCACGGCGTGGTGTCGCTTCCGGAACTCCAGGGACGCTGTCCGCTGCCGGCCGCCGTCGACCGCCACGAGGACCTCGCCGTCCGCGGCGGCGCCCGTCACGGCCACGCTGGCGACGCCGCCGTCGGGCGTGCCGAGGCTGATCCGCCGCGGAGCGCGCGCCCCGAGCCGCCAGCCGTCCCGGCGCCCCCAGGGGCCCGGGCCGGGTTCGTGCCGGTGCTGCTCCTCCACCTTCGCCAGGGCATACAGGGCGGCGGCCACCAGCTCGAACTCGCCGACCCGCCGGAAGGTGAACTGCGGCAGCTTGCGCTGGATCAGGCCGGTGTCCAGGCGGCCGGCGCGGACGTCGGCGTCGTTGAGCAGCAGGCGCAGGTACTCGACGTTGGTGTCCACGCCGAGCGCCGTGTAGCCCGCGAGCGCCTCGTCCAGGGTGTCCAGCGCCGCCGCGCGGTCCGCCCCCCAGGCGATGACCTTGGAGATCATCGGGTCGTAGCTGGCGGAGATCTCCAGGCCCTCGACCAGGGCCGAGTCCACCCGGATGCGGCCCCGAGCGGTATCCACCTGGACGCGGGCGGGCGCACCTGGCCGCCGGGCGGGCCCGGGGAGCTCCTCGAGCAGCCGCACGTGGCCGGCGGACGGCAGGAAGTTCCGTTCCGGGACCTCGGCGTAGACGCGGGCTTCCACGGAGTGCCCGGTCAGGACCACGTCGTCCTGGCTGAGGGTGAGTTCCTCCCCGGCGGCAATCCGCAGCTGCCATTCGACAAGGTCGATCCCGGTGACCATCTCGGTGACGGGGTGCTCCACCTGGAGCCGGGTGTTCATCTCCATGAAGAAGAACTCATCCGGTGCGTTGTCCGAGACCAGGAACTCCACGGTGCCCGCGCCGCTGTAGTTGACGCTGCGGGCGGCGCTGCGGGCCGCCTCGCCGATCCGGGCCCGGGTGGCCCCGCCGTCGTTCAAGGCCTCCAGCAGCGGGGACGGCGCCTCCTCGATGACCTTCTGGTGGCGGCGCTGCAGCGAGCATTCGCGCTCGCCCAGATGGATGACGTTCCCGTGCTTGTCCGCGAGGACCTGCACCTCGATGTGCCGCGGGGCGGAAACCAGGCGTTCCAGGAACAGCGTGTCGTCGCCGAAGGCGCCGGCGGCGACGCGCCGGGCGGTGGCCAGGGCGGCGGCCAGCTCCTCCGGGCGCTCCACGATGTGCATGCCCTTGCCGCCGCCGCCGGCCGAAGGCTTGATCAGCAGCGGGAAGCCGACGCCCGCGGCGGCCTCGATCAGCTGCGCATCGCTCATTCCGGGTTCGGCAACGCCCGGCACCACCGGCACCCCGTAGCCCGCGACGTGGTTCTTGGAACGGATCTTGTCCCCCATGACGTTCAGGGACTCGACGCCGGGGCCGATGAAGGCGATGCCGGCCGCTTCCAGCGCACGGGCAAAGTCGACGTTCTCGCTCAGGAAGCCGTACCCCGGATGCACGGCCTCGGCGCCGGTCTCGCGGCAGGCCTGGAGAAGCGCCTCGATGTTGAGGTAGCTCTCGGCGGCGGCGGCGGGGCCGATCCGCACGGCGAGGTCAGCCTCCCGCACGTGCCGGGCGCCGGCGTCGGCGTCGCTGTACACGGCGACCGAGCGGATGCCCAGGGCGCGCAGGGTCCGGATCACGCGGCAGGCGATCTCGCCGCGGTTGGCCACCAGGACGGTGCCGAACAGGGCTTCCGTGGTCGAGGCTTTCGTGGTCATGGCTGGCTCACATCCGGAAGAGGCCGAAGGAGGTCTCCGGCAGCGGGGTGCGGGAGACGACGTCGAGCGCCAGTCCCAGGACGGTGCGGGTGTCGGCGGGGTCGATCACGCCGTCGTCCCAGAGCCGGGCGGTCGAGTAGTAGGGGCCGCCCTGGTCCTCGTACTGCTGCCGGATCGGGGCCTTGAACGCTTCCTCGTCCGCGGCGGACCAGGCCTCGCCGCGGGCCTCGAACTGGTCCCGCTTGACCGTGGCGAGCACGCTCGAGGCCTGGTTGCCTCCCATCACGGAGATCCGGCTGGCCGGCCACATCCAGAGGAAACGCGGCGAATAGGCCCGCCCGCACATCGAGTAGTTCCCGGCGCCGAAGGAGCCGCCGATCACCACGGTCAGCTTGGGCACCCGGGCGGTGGCGACGGCGGTGACCATCTTGGCGCCGTTCTTGGCGATGCCGCCCTGCTCATAGTCCTTGCCCACCATGAAGCCGGAGAGGTTCTGCAGGAAGAGCAGCGGAATGCCGCGCTGGTCGCACAATTCAATGAAGTGGGCGCCCTTGAGCGCCGACTCGCTGAAGAGCACGCCGTTGTTGGCCACGATGCCCACCGGATGGCCGTGCAGCCTCGCGAAGCCCGTGACCAGGGTGGTGCCGTAGTTCTTCTTGAACTCGTGGAAGCGGCTGCCGTCCACCAGCCTGGCGATCACCTCACGCACGTCGTACGCCGCGTTGACGTCGGTGGGTACCGCGCCGTAGATCTCGCCGGGTTCCGCGAGCGGTTCGACGACGGCCGCCACGTCCCAGACGGGCCCGGCCGGCCGCGGCAAGGTCGCCACGATGTCGCGGACGATCTGCAGGGCATGCTCATCGTTCTCGGCCAGGTGGTCGGTGACGCCGGAGATCCTGGCATGCACCTCGCCGCCGCCGAGTTCCTCGGCGGTGACGATCTCGCCGATGGCCGCCTTCACCAGCGGCGGCCCGCCCAGGAAGATCGTGCCTTGGTTGCGGACGATGACGGTCTCATCGCTCATCGCCGGCACGTAGGCGCCGCCGGCGGTGCAGGAGCCCATCACGGAGGCGATCTGCGGGATCTTGGCCGCGGACATCTTCGCCTGGTTGAAGAAGATCCGGCCGAAGTGCTCCTTGTCCGGGAACACCTCGTCCTGCTTGGGCAGGAAGGCGCCGCCGGAGTCCACCAGGTAGATACAGGGCAGCCGGTTTTCCAGCGCGATCTCCTGCGCCCGGAGGTGCTTCTTGACCGTCATCGGATAGTAGGTGCCGCCCTTGACGGTGGCGTCGTTGGAGATCACCAGCACCTGGCGGCCGTGCACCAGGCCGATACCGGCAATGACCCCGGCGCCCGGCGAATCGTCGTCGTACATGCCGTTGGCGGCCAGCGGCGCGATCTCCAGGAAGGGGCTGCCGTCGTCAAGCAGCCGGTCGACGCGCTCGCGGGGCAGCAGCTTGCCGCGCGCCGTATGGCGCGCGCGGGATGTCTCCGGACCGCCCAGCGCGGCGTCGGCGAGGCGTTTCTTCAGCTCGCGGGCGAGCCCCAGCTGGGCCGCGCGGTTCGCGGCGAACCCTTCGCTGCTGGCGTCCACCGTACTGGTGATTGTCTCCATCGGCTGCGCTCCCTGGCCCTGTGACGCCGCCCTCATGCCGGCCGAGCCACTTCGGTTAGTACCGCATAACTGGAATTTAGGTTAGTCTCTATTAACTGTGTTGTCCAATACAGGGCGTCCGGCACATCCGCAGCGTCCACGAGGAGATGAGCCCGTGAGCGAATCCAGCCAGCGAACCCAGTCCGGCTCCGTTCCGAGCGGCCGGACGGGCACCCAGCGGAGCCAGGCCAAGGAAAACCGAAGGCAGGCCCTCTTGTCCGCCGCCGCAACCCTCTTCGCCCTGGACGGTTTCAACCGTGTCTCGCTGGAGGACCTCGGAGCCGCGGCCGGAGTCAGCGGGCCGGCGGTCTACCGGCACTTCGCCGGCAAGCAGGCCGTCCTCGGGGCCCTGCTGTTGAGTGTCAGCCAGGAGCTGCTGGAGGGCGCCCGCCGCGTCGTGGCCGCTTCCGACGGCGCCGCGCTGGCCCTGACCCGCCTGGTTCAGTTCCACGTGGACTTTGCACTCAGCAATCCCGACGTGATCCGGGTCCAGGACCAGGACTTCAGCAACCTCGCCGCCGAGGACCAGGCCGAGGTCCGCGCGCTCCAGCGCAACTACGTGGAGCTCTGGGTGGAGGTCCTGGCCGGGCTCCATGGCGGCACCGAGGCCGCCGAGCTGCGGATGCGGGCGCACGCCACCTTCGGCCTGATCAACTCCACGCCGCACTCCGTGCGCAGCCACGGACGCCGGATGACGATCACGCGGGCCCGGCCGCTGCTCGAAAGCATGGCGCTGGCCGCACTGCTGGCTCCGGCAGACCCGCCTGACACCCCTCCGTTGACACGCCCCTGTTGACACGCCCTTGTTGACACGCCCCTGTTGACACGCCCCTGTTGACACGCCCCTGTTGACTCCGGCGCGGTCCGGGGGCACTTTGGCGCGGACACGCCGGTGATTAGGGCCGCCGACGTCGTTCTCGCCCGCAAAGTGCCCCCGGACGGAGCGCAACTTCTCCCGGGGCGGCTAGGCCATGGCCAGCGCCATGCCCGGATCCGCCAGGATGGCGCCCAGGTCCTGCAGGAAGCGGGAGCCCTGCTCGCCGTCGACCAGCCGGTGGTCGAAGGACAGGCTGAGCGTCAGAACCTGGCGCAAGGCAACCTCGTCCTGGTATTCCCACGGCAGCTTCCGGACCGCACCGAGGGCCAGGATGGCGGCCTCGCCCGGATTCAGGATCGGCGTGCCCGCGTCGATGCCGAAGACCCCAATGTTGGTGACGGAAATGGTGCCGCCGGCGAGCTCGGAGGGGCTGGTCGTGCCGGCCCGCGCCGATTCCGTCAGGGCGGTCAGCGCGGTGGACAGCTCAGCCAAGGACATCCGGTCCGCGTCCTTGATGTTCGGAACGGTCAGTCCCCGCGGAGTCGCGGCCGCAATCCCCAGGTTCACGTAGTTGAACTGCACAATCTCCTGGGCGGCCTCGTCCCACCGGGAATTCAGCGTCGGATGCTTGCGCAGGGCGATGAGCACGGCCTTGGCCACCAGTGTCAGCGGGGTGAGCTTGTAGCCGGCGAAGGCAGGGCTGGCTTTGAGCCTGGCCAGCAGCTCCATCGTGGGGGTGACGTCGAGGGTCAGGAATTCCGTGACATGGGGCGCGGTGAAGGCGCTGGCCACCATGGCGGCCGCCGTGAACTTCCGGACGCCCTTGACCGGGATGCGTGTCTCCCGGACACCGCGCGCCGGGACGCCGGCCGGTACCGGGGCCGCGGGCAACGCTGCCTCCACGAAGTTCAGGACATCGTCGCGGGTGATGAGCCCGTGCTCCCCGCTTCCGGCCACGGCCTCGAGATCGACGCCGAGATCCTTGGCCAGTTTGCGCACCGGCGGCGTGGACCGCGGGCGTTCGCCGGCCTGGATGCCGGAGCGGGTCTCCCCCGGCCCGGCCGCGGGGACGGCGGAGATGCGGGCGCGGCGCGCGGGCCGGCCGGAACCTTCGAGGACGGCGCCGTAGCCTACGAGGTTCGGCTGCCTACCGCCGGCCGCACCGCTGGTGTCCCCGTCAGCAGCGGGAGCACCGCCGGGGGCGGCGCCGTCGTCGCCTTCTATCTCAAAGGAAACGATCGGCTTCCCGACCTCGACCACGGTGCCCGGCTGTTCGTGCAGGGCGGCGATCACCCCGGCGAACGGGGAGGGAAGCTCGACGACGGCCTTGGCGGTTTCCACCTCCGCCAGGATCTGGTTGAGCGCGACCGTGTCCCCCACCCGGACTTTCCAGCTGACGATTTCCGATTCCGTGAGCCCCTCGCCGAGGTCCGGCAGCCTGAATTCCTTGATCATGGTGGCGGTCATCCTTCCAGCCCGCTGAGGGAGTTGGGGCGGCCCAGGGCACGGT
>JAODMV010000309.1 GCA_025464875.1 Arthrobacter sp.
GCTCTTCGCCGTCGCCCTCGCTGGGCTGTCCGGCTGGCTGATTATCCGGGCCAGCGAGCAGCCGCCCATCCTGTACCTGCTCACCGCGATTGTGGGCGTGCGGTTCTTCGGCGTCGGGCGGGCGACCCTGCGCTACGCCGAACGGCTGCTGCTCCACGACGCCGTTTTCGCCGCCCTGACCAAGCTCCGCGGCCGGCTTTGGGAATCGCTGAGCCGGCGCGCCCTGTCCCTCCGCAGGCTCCTGCAGGGCGGCAACGTGCTCGGCGCCGTGGTGGACGACGTGGACACGGTCCGGGAGCTGCTGCCCCGCGTGGTCCTCCCGCCGCTGACCGCCGTGGCCGTTGCTGCCGCCGCGGTCACCGGGATCGGGCTGCTGCTGCCGGCGGCGCTCCCGGCGATGGCCGTCGCTGCGCTGCTCAGCCTCGTCGCGGCCCCGGCGCTGGCGCTGGCGGCGGACCGGATGTCCGCCGGCACCGAACAACGGCTCCGCTCCGGCGTGCTGCGCGACGTCGCGGCCGCCCTGGACGCCCGCGCCGAACTGCACGCCAACGGCGTCACCGCCCCGGTGCTGGCCGCCATCGGCCGGGCCGACCGTTCCGCGACCGCAGCCTCGCAGCGTTCGGCGTGGGCCGAAGGGCTAGGCCAGGGCCTGACGGTGCTGGCCTGCGGTGCCGCCGCCCTCGCCAGCGCCGTACTCGCCGCCCCGCTGGTCCTGAGCGGGGAGACCGAGCCGGCCATCGTCGCCGTCGTCGTCCTGCTGCAGCTGGCGCTGGTGGACCCCTACGGGGCCATCACGACGGCGGTCCGCCAGTACCCGGCGCTGCGTGCCGTGCTGCGGCGCATCGGCGAGGCCGGCGTCCTGGAGGGCGGGGCGGAGGAGGCCAGCGACGGGATAGTGCCGGTGGCCCCGCGGCCCGGCGGGTTGCCGGGGATCCACCTCGAACGGCTCGCCGCTGCGTGGCCCGGAGGCGACGCCGTCTTCACCGGGCTCAGCGCTACCGCGGAACCGGGGCGCTGGCTCGCGGTGACCGGCGCCTCCGGGTCCGGCAAGTCCACCCTGCTGGCCGTGATCCTGGGATTCCTGCCGGCGAAAAGCGGCCAGCTGTTCCTGAGCGGCCGCGCCGCCTGGTGCCCGCAGGAGGCTCACCTGTTCGACTCAACCATCCGCGGCAACCTGATGCTGGGACTTCCGGAAGCGCAAGACGCGGGGCCGGACGGGCCCCGGGTCCCCGACCGGACGGCCGTGGAGCAGCAGATGCAGGATGCCCTCGCCGCGGTGGGCCTCGGACCGCTGCTGAGCAGGCTGGAGGACGGGCTGGACACGCGGACCGGTCCGGGCGGGGCGTTCCTTAGCGGCGGGGAGCGCCAGCGGCTGGCGGTTGCCCGTACGCTCATGACCGGGGCGGATGTGATCCTCCTCGACGAACCCACGGCGCACCTGGATGCGGAGTCCGGCCGGGCCATGCTGGCCGAGTTGCGGGACGGGCTGAAGGGCCGCACGGTGGTCCTGGTGACCCACAACCCGGATGACATCGGAGCCGAAGACAGCCGGCTGGACCTCGACGACGCCGCGGCCACGACCTTTCCTGAGGTTCTGGCGGGGGCGTCCTAGGAGCGCCGGAGGGCGCCGCGGGTTACGCCACGAACGTTGTGGGCAACGCGCACGAGCCTGCCTTATGGGCGTCCGGATCCCAGCAATTTCGCGAACATGCCGGGTTCCTGGTCTACGCCGCTGCAGGAATTGGAAACAGACCTGGACCGGGCCGACGCTCGTGAGAACCGTATTCAGGGAGCCGGGTGTGAGCGGGCCGGTCTGCCCGGGTGCGGCCGGGAGCGGGCCGCTGTTGGTGCGTTCGGGCTTGTACCAGCCGACGGCACTGCCTCGCATGGCCTGGAGTGCGGACCCGAATACGACAAAGGCGCGGAGAGGATCGTAGATAAGCCGGTATCGGGCGTTGAAGTCTGGGCCTGGAGCGTGCGTCAGCAGGGGATCCGTGTGCAACGAGGCGCAAGTCGGGATCTGGACCACGCCAGCTGGCGGCGGTCTCGCTGAAACTGATGCTGGCGCTGGATGCGCGGTGTTCGGGCTACTGTGTCGGCGGCAGCCCGGCTAGAGCCACGACAATCATCGCTAGTCTCCCTTTACATTGAGGATCTGGCGCAATGTGTGCCGGACTTCGACCAGATCTGCCGCGTCGCGCATGACGATGTCGATGTCCTTGTACGCCTGAGGGATCTCGTCGATGAAGTCATCCGTGTCACGGTATTCGATGCCCTTCATCGCCGCCCGGAGCTGCTCTTGGGAAAACTTCTTCCGGGCAGCGGATCGTGAGTAGTTTCGGCCCGCTCCATGGGGAGAAGAGTCGAGCGCCAACTTGTTGCCTTTGCCGGCGACAACGTAACTGGCCGTTCCCATCGATCCAGGAACGAGGCCGAGTGTTCCTTCGGATGCAAGAATTGCGCCTTTGCGGGATAGCCAGACGTTCCTACCGAAATGGTTCTCCCGCTGAGTAAAATTGTGGTGGCAGTTTATGCGCTCCAGCTCCTGGATCGGTTCGCCATACCAATGCTGGAAATCCTTGATGACCCGGTCCATCATCTCTTCGCGATTGGCCAGGGCGAATTTCTGCGCCCAGATGAGGTCAGCGATGTAAGCGTCAAACTCAGGTGTCCCTTCAACCAGGTATGCGAGGTCTCGGTCGGGTACCGTAATGCGGTTTTTGGCCGTGTACTGTTGGGCTTCCCTAATGTGCCGCGTGGCCAGCTGATTGCCTATGCCGCGTGAACCGGAATGTAGGAAGAGCCAGACGTTGTCCTCTTCGTCCAGGGATACTTCTATGAAGTGGTTGCCCGAGCCCAGGGAGCCAAGCTGCAGCCGCCAATCGCCCTTGGTTATGTTGTCGTAATTGCGCGGTGCCACTGACTCCAGCTCCGCCACTCGGACCTTGGCCGTTTCGGTCAACCTACGGTTTGCATTCCCTGCTGATAACGGGATGCTGCGCTCGATGCTGTGCCGGAGGGCGGAAAGATTCTTGCCCTTCAAATCGGCCGTTTTGAATTGGGTCTTGACGGCGATCATGCCGCAGCCAATGTCTACCCCCACGGCGGCAGGGATAATTGCACCGAGCGTGGGAATGACCGAGCCTACTGTCGCGCCCTTCCCTAAATGGGCGTCCGGCATGAGGGCCAAGTGCGGATAGATGAATGGCATCTCACTGGCAGTCACGGCTTGGGCGAGTGTGTTTTCCTCCAGGATGGAGGCCCAGTTGTACAACTTGTCGCTGAGTTTTTGCATTCGATCCGATCTCCTGAGTACCGGTCGGACTGGAGCTGGCAGTGTCAGGGTCGCCTCCGTCCGGAAGAACCGCCCTGAACTCGCCGAGCCGGCCTCGGACGGTTGGGCGGTCCCGGGAATCAGGTCATTGCGGGGCCGGACCGATCCGAGCCGGAGAGTTCTTTCAGGAATTCGTGGCATCTCTTGGCGCGCGCCGAGTCTTGTGACATCACTTCTTCAAAGAAGCTGGCGATGTCTTCGCGGCCCGCGTTGCGGGCGTCCCGGACGTACTGGCCATAATCATGACCAGCCTTCAGCGAATGGTACTGCACCGAAATAAGATCAAATGAGACGTCATCAAAGCCGGTCTCACCGGTAGCCATGGTGCACCTTCCTCGACATGGATGGGCTTCTCCAGCGTACGTCCGCCGAATTGCCGGAACAATGGCGAACGGCGTCTGCAACGCGTATTCATGGCCCGGCGAGGGCAAGGGGCGGGGCGCCGCTGGCTGCCCGCCGATCATGCCCACGCCGTTGAGCCAGTTCCGGTGCTTTTTGGTGACGGCGGGGGCAAAATAGAACGACGGCGACATTTCTGCAGGGCCCCTCCGGCGTCGAGGACGGCATGCCATGAAAAACAGCAGGATATGGACAGCACTGTTGCTGACAACGGTTCTGGTGGGGGCGGGCGGGTGCGCAGGCGGCGGCGGAGCACCGGCCTCCGCCCCGGCGACGACTGCCGGCAGCACGGCCAGCACGCCCAGCACGCCGGTGGAACCGTCAGCGGCCTCGACATCGACCGAGCCGGGTACGGGAAGTGCCCCGACTGCCTCCGCCGCGGCGGAAATCACGATCGCAAACCTGAACTTTGAGGTGCCGACGTCGGTCGCCCCGGGCGCACAGGTGACCGTGACGAACCGTGACGGCGTCGAGCACAGCGTGACCGCCTACCAAGGTTCAGCCTTTGATGTTGAGGTCAAGGAACGGGGCGGGACGGCAACCTTCACCGCCCCTGCAGAACCCGGCAACTACCCCTTTCACTGCAAATACCACTCCACCATGCAGGGGACGCTGATCGTCGTCAAGTGAGTGCGCAGCACTTTCACGCGCCTACCGCGGCTGGCACCTTATGGCCGGCGCACACCTGTGCAAGGATGACCCCGTGACATTCGCGAATGTGGGCACCCTCGGCGTGAAGCCGGGGCACCGAGACGACGTTGTTGAAATCCTGGTAAGGGCCAAGCCGGAGCTTCGGGAAGCCGGGTGCCTGCTGTATGAAGTGGGCGTCAACGACGAGTCGCCCGACACCGTCTTTGTCTGCGAGCTGTGGGAGTCGCCGCAAGCGCATCAGGCATCGCTGCAGATTAACAGCGTCCGTGCCGCCATTCAGGAGGCAATGCCGCTGCTTTCCGGCCAGTTCGGCGGCGACAGGTTCTCGGTCGTAGGTTCACCGCTCCGAGACTAAGCGCGACGAGCTTTCGTCGCTGCCACGGATCCGAGCAGCTTTTGGCCGCCGCTCTGCGGTACTTCCGCCACGTCACTTCCGCCACGTCAATCGACCCGGGAGTACTTCAGCGACTTTGATGAATTGTCCCCATGACGAAGCTTGCCGCCCTCAGGTCCGGCGCCCAGGTCGCCGCCGGCCAAGCCTTCCTCGGCATGGCGGCTGGAAGGTGATGTCGGCCCGCCGGTGTCTTTGCTGGGGAAACCTGCGTGCGGTTACCGGACCGGCTCACGGGCGACGGCGTAGGAAGGCTCGCGCAGTCGGCTTGCCCATTTGTAGGTCTCGGCCCCGGGCAGGGTACGAGTGAGCGGGTCAAATCGGGTTGGGGTGTCGGCTTTGTCGGGATCGAGGGTCAGGGCGAGGGAGCCGAAGCGGATCCAGGGCCCGGCGGGCCGGGCGTGGTAGAGCCCCAGAGTCCAGGTTCCGGTGTTCAGCGCCTGACGGAAGGCGTCTGGTGTGGCGGGAAGGCAGGGCCCGGGCTGGTCGGTACGTGCTGCTAGAAGGACGGGGCCCTTGGCCCCTTTGTAGGGCATGAGCGAGGTCAGTTTGCTGTTGCTGGCATAGCGGTGGGGGGTGAGTAGGAGACGCCCGGGCCACGACATAGGGGTGGACGCCAGCAGAACGTCCGCAGGGCCTGCCTCCGAGGTGATTCGTAACGCTAGCCCGATGATGTCCGGCCAGCCCGACGGCGCTCCAACAGATCGCGATAACCGGGCATTCACCTGGTCACTGCCGGGGGAGTCGACCCACAGAATCCCGCTTCCTGTATTACCGAGACGCTTTTCGATGGTACCGGTGAGGGCGACGCCCGAGGGGTGTATCGGCCGGTCGGGGCGCAGGGTCTTAAGGGCCTTGAAGACGGCGGCGAATGCCGTACCGGCCATACCGCTGAGAGTAACTGTCATGCCATATCCTCCTCGTGTAGCCCTGACGGCCCGGCCGGCGGCTAGGCGCCCGCGTCAGCATGACCGGCGAGCATGAGGTCCAGGAAGTCCCTCTGATGGGCGGCGAAGATGCCGTCAGCGGTCACCGGAGTATTTCCCGCGATCGAGACCTTCATGTACCGGCTGCAGGCCCGGCCGGAGCACCGGATTTCACCGGCAGACGCGAACTTGTACCCGGGGTGGAGTTCAAGAATGCGCACCATGGCCGCAAACACGGCATTCTCCGCAGCTTCTAGGTCCGCGATCGCGTCGCTGTGGACCTGAGTGTTGAAGTCGAGGTGCTCGATGGTCATGGTTACCGCCTTTGGTGGTGCCGAATGCTCTATTGAACACTATGTGGGCGGCATCACATGCCACTGCTGATCATTGCGTCGCAGAGGGGGCCGCGTGGAAGGAACCGCCTGAGGCCGGCATGGATCACTAAGACCCCGCGGTTGCTGCTCGTCCTGGGGGACAGAAGCCTGCTAAAAGCGGCCCAATTCGGGCATGCGCTGTGTGGGATCCCGGGTTTACCGTGAATATATGGATTACCTGAAAGGTCCTTTGTATCTGGACGTCGCTGCGAAGGGTCTGTGCCTGGTCGGGGTCATGTTGATGATTTTCGGGCAGGGTGGATGGTTCACTGCCGGGGTTGTCACCGTGGTCATTGGGGTGCTGTTTGGAGCGTGGTCCATGGTTGCTGCCCGCCGGACGCGGCGGCGAGGATGGGGTGGCGCGAACCGCGCTTGACTCTGCCGTGGACGCCTGGCAATTCGAATGGCTTGAGGAGGGGCTGCTGCCCCGCGTCACCTTGTTCGGCCGTCGCCTCAGCCGCTGCGGCGAGCATCTCGTCCAGGAATTCGGCCTGATGAGCGGCATGGATGCCGTCAGCCGTCGCCGGGGTGTTCCCTGCAGCTGTGACTGCCGTGTAACGGCTGCAGGCCCGGCCGGAACAGCGGATCGCATCGGCGTGCGCGGACTTGTATCCGGGGTGGAGTTCATAGGGTTCCAAAGTGACAGGGGGAGGTGCGGTTTGGGTTTTCACAGCTTCCTGACAGTTTCCAAACAGCGGATCCTAATCCTGCGCCTGCATCGTGGTGTGTGAAGCCGGTGAAAACATTCGGCAGTCTCACAGGACCGTCCACGCGGATCGAGGAGACGCTACCTTGTCAGCAACGAAGAAATTACACTCGGCATCTCGGCCACGGCAGGGGCCGGCAGACGTCGTTACGAAGGCTGTTGAAGCGGGAGACCTCGGAGGCGGGCGTTAGGCCTACGCCTCCCGGGCCGACACGGTACGGGGACGCCGATCGAAGCACGAGGAGGCCGGACAACATGATTCTTCGCAGAATCCCGACGCTAACGGCAGTTCTGCTTGCCGTGATCGCAAGCTGCCCGGTCTCCGCCGCCGAGGCCGCCAGCGACATCAACCCATGCGAACAGCTCAACGCCAAACAGGTCAAATACCCGACCAACGGCGCTGGCCGGGTGACCTTCGCCATCGCCGAGGCCTACAACGACAGTCGCGTCGTGGTCACTAGCTGCGTCAAAAACGCAACGGGATACGACCAGGAATGGCAGGCGACGGGGCACACTGGCAGCTCCGGCTTTGGCCGGCCCGGGCTCATCCAAGACGACTCCCTGCTCACGCCAACAGGGTCGTTCACTCTCACCGAGGCGTTCGGCCGGGAAAACCCGGGCACGAAGCTCCAATATCGCACTCTGAACCCGAACTCCCGCTGGGGAGCGGACGGACCGAACCATAACCAATACTTCGAAGGCCAAAGCACCAGCAGGAACGATGAGAACCTGTGGGAGATGATGAAAAGCGGCGACTACGAGCAAGCGGCCGTCATCAACTACAACCGCCCGCCGGACATGACACCGACCGCAAACGCGTCGTATGCCATCTTCCTGCACGTAGGCAAAGCGGCGACCTGGGGCTGCATTGCAACGGACCTCAACACGGTCACCCGTTTGCTCCGAACTGCCGTGCCCGGGGACCGCATGGTCATGGGCGTCAACAGCGAAATCTTCGGCACGTCGGCGGCGCGGCCAATTGTCCCGCCACCAACCGTGCAGTCGCCTGTCCCGCCGCCAATGGTGTTGCTCGCCCCCTTAGCCTTAGGGGCCGCACTGTGCATTTGGCTGGCTAGGTCCCGGAGCCGTCGGACAACAGCTCCGGGCAGCACTCGCCGGCGAACTGTTCCGAAGGGCGAACCGCCTGCTCCCCATTGAATCTGGGTGACTTCATTCAACGCGTGAGCTGAAATGCTTGCGCAGGTACTTTACGTCGGCGGGCGTCAGGAAGACTTCAAAGGGCTTGTCCTGGCCGGGGGCTTCAAAGCTCAGCGTGTAACCGGGCGTTCCCATGCTGTCGCGGGCGGACCATCTCTCCAGGGCGGGCGCTAGGTCCTGATCCATAAGGACGTGGGTGTCTTGGATATCCCAGTGAGAGCCTGAGTCGATCCTCGCCTTGTGCTCGGCACAGACGTATGCCTCATGAAAGTCGCGGCGCTTCCGCCCACCAGTAACGAAACCGGATCCTGGGTTCTGGCAGCGCAGCACCGAGCAGGTGATCATGCCTACGAGGTTACCGACCGGTAAGCCGGGTGACAATGATACGCGGAGGATTCAAAGACTCACGCCTAAGGCCGGCAGGCCAACTTCGATCCAGTCTTCCGCCGGGGCCGCAGTTGCATGCCGCGGGCATGGTCCGGGCATGCAAAACGGGCTCCGGTTAGGTGACGGTTAGTCGGCCGAAAACCGGCGCATTTCCTTGGCGAGGGTGGGGTTGGCGTAGTCGGTTCCCGCCTCCAACTCCTCGATGATGCGGGACACGACGGCATGCGGCTTGTCCTGGCTCAACTTCGCCCGTGCGTCAAAACGTGTGACGCGCAACCGCAGGCCGACTGTCCCCTTGGCTATCTGGCGGGCGGCCTGCTCGTCAAAGCGGAGGCTCCTGGGCTCGGCGACGCCGGTCTCGAACAGGTCGACCAGCCGCTCCAGGACGCGGAAGTTCTCCTCAACGGAGAGAATTTCCGGTATTCCCCACAGATGCGCGGTGACGTGGTTCCATGTGGGGACAAACTGTCCTTCCGGATACCAACTCGGCGAGATGTAGCCGTGAGGGCCCTGGATGATGACCATTACCTCGTGGCGGCCGAGTTCGTGTGCCTGCTCGTCGGGACGGCCGACATGGCTGAGGAGGCTGATCGACTCTCCGGTGTCGTCTTCAAGGACGACCGGGTAGTGGCTGGCGACCAACCCGTTTGCAGTCGTCGACACGATGGTCGCCCACGGGTTCTCCCTGATCAGGCGTTTGACCTCGTGGACATCGTTCAGAAGAAAATGAGGCGTGCGCCGCATTCTGGAATCACCTCAAACCGTTTCTTTCTTGCTCGGGGTGGCGTCGGCTTCGGTGCGGAACCTGACCATTTTGTGGGTCCCGTCGCAGTAGGGCTTGATCGCGGAGGCACCGCAGCGGCAAAGGGCAACGGTTTTCCGCTGCCGTGGCACGGGGTCCCCGGACGGCGTGACAAGCTCGAAGTTGCCGCGAACCAGGATCGGGCCGTCCGGACACAGAACGATCGATCCGTCGGCGGCAGGTTCCTGCTGGACTTGGGTCATGGATGCTCCCGATCTGGGTTGGTAAGGACGTGTGGACCGCGTGGCGTGGCTTGTCGGGGGGCCTGCTCGGTCATGCCGCGGCGGGGAGGGGTGACCGGAGCGAGGAGCTGCCGTTTTCCCAGGCGCCCATGATGTGCATGGTCAGGCGCGCGTCAATGGCAAGCACGGCCGTCGCGCCGAACAGGACGTCCGGGAGGAGCGCCGGTTCTGCCTCCACGAGGCCCCCGGCGAGGTCCCTGCCGGCAATCTGTTCGTGCACGGCGTCCGCCTCGACGTGTTCGTCGAAGTAGCCGGTGACGCCGGCGTCGAAGCCGTGGCGCCGGAAACCGTTGCCGTAGAGCTGGTTCGGCCGGGAGGACGTCATCTCGTAGATCGCCAGATGCCCGGCGATGGCCCCGCGGAGTCGGCGGTTGAGCCCGAACAGGGACATCATGTTCACCGAGGCCAGCGAGATGGCCGGGACCGCGTCCACGTAGCCGCCGTAGCTGTCGTCGAGCCCCAGGCCCCTCATGGTCCGGGCGAACAGGGCACTGTGCATGCGGTCCGGGCGCCCGCCGCCGTATTCGTCGGCCTGGATCTCCACCAGTGCGGCCTTGGCCCGCCCGGCCAGCCGCGGGATCGCCCAGGTGTGCGGGTCGGCTTCCTTGAGCTGATAGATCGATTTGTGGATCAGGAATTCACGGAGCTGCTGCAGGGTGGCCTTCTTCGCCACGTGGCCGGACATGCCCGGACCGCTGTCCCGGGCCGCGAGCCCGAACAGAACCTCCGCCACCGCGTCGCTGTCCAGGTCCCCGGCAGGGGCAAGCCCGGGGGGCCCGGCGGACAAGCGGGCCGCGGACCGCAGCGCCTGCTCGAAAGGTTCCTCCAGCAGCTGGCGGAGCGCGATCAGCCCGGGGTTCCATTCCCAGCGATCATCGACGCCGTCCAGGCCTCCGTAGTGCAGCTCGTAGAGGCAGAACAAGGCCAGCTGCACGTCGCCGTCCTCGATGACGTCCCCGACGACGGGAAGGGTCCCCGTCACGAGGCGGTGCAGGGTGTCCTGCGCTGTGGGGTCGGCCCCGGGCTCACCGGCCAGAAGGCCGAACAACCCGTCACTGATCGGTCCTCGCGGTTCAGGGATCTTCACGTTTCTCCTCTGCCGGCGTCAGCGGTGGCCGCTGCAGCCGTTGATCGTTCGTCGAGGTCAGCGCCGGGCAGAAACTCCCCGCCACACCGCACGCAAGGCGCAGACCCGAATCCATGGGAGACCGGAGTGCCGCCCCGCCGGTGGTCCGAGGGGGCGGCGGCTCCAGACTCCCGTCTAAGCGGGCTACGCCCGCTGGACGTGCTCCTTGGCTTCTGCGGCGCTGACCTTAACGTCTGAGACGGCGGCCTGGCCCTGTCCCTTGACGTTTTCGGCGGCGTCGATGGCTGTTGCCGTGAGGTTTTCCAGGGCGTCCTGGGCGGGTTCCTTCAGTCCCTGGGCCATGTCCTTGGCCGCCTCGGTGAGCTGCGTGGTGACAGGCTCCGCAGCGCTCTTCAGGGCTTGGGCGGCTTCGCGTTCCTTTTCGCTGGCCGGGACCAGCGAGGAGAGGAGGAGGCCGGCGCCGAAGGCAATGAGGCCGGCGGCGAGGGGGTTGCCCTGCGTTTTCTGCATTGTCTTGTGCGGCGCGGCGCCGATCGCGGAGCCCGCATCCGCCAGGGGGGAGCCGACTGCAGCGCCGGCATCGCCGACGGCCGATCCGGCGTGGCCGGTGGCTGAATGAACGTTGCTCGTGGCCTGGTCTGCTGCTCCCATGATCTTGTCCTTTGCTCCGAAGACGGCGTCCTTCACTGTTTCTTTGACCCTGTCGGCCTGCCGGTGGACGATGTTGGACGGGGTGATTTTGTCGGCGACGGCGTCGACGCTGGTGCCCAAGCGGGCGCGGGTTGCTTCAATGTCGGCGCGGATGGCGTCCGGGTTTTCACTCATCGTTTGGCCTCACTAGGTGTCAGGGTGGGTGGGATTTCCTGAAGTGTTTCTGCCGTCTGGGGCATGCCCTTGATGGCTTGAAGTTCCTTACGGCCCTTGGCGGCCAGGGCCGCGGCGGTGATGCCCCAGAGCACGGCTACGACGACGGCGGACCAGCCAAGGCCGACGAGCTCGCCGAGGGCGTGCCAGAGCGCGATGGAGAGGAACAGCAGGACGAAGTGGCCGGCCACGCCGGCGCCCGCGAGCATGCCGCCGCCCCTGCCGGCCTTGGTGGCGGACTGCTTCGCCTCGGCCTTGGCGAGTTCCACTTCCTGGCGCATCAGCGCCGAAAGGTCTCGGGTGACCTCACCCAGAAGATCCCCGAGGGAGTTGGTTTCGGCTTTGGCGTGCGCGGCTGTGGGCGGGGACTCCGGCATCTGGCTGCTCACAGCTGACGTCCTGCGCCGGCGGCATAGGGGTCAACGCCGTCGCGGAGCGTCACTCCAGCGGAGGTGTGCGTAGGAAGAGTCTGGGCGGAGGCTGGACCGGTGCCGCTGGGCCGCACAGGCTCGCCGAACTGTCCACTGTACGACTGTCCACCGTATGCCGGTTCGCCAAGGGGGGCCTCGGCGTAGAACGGCTCACCGACCCCTGAGGCGAGGCTGCTCTCCGCCACGGGAGGCTGGTGGGGCTGCGGCGGGACCGCCGTGCCCGTCGGCGTCGTGGTGGCCGGGGCTCCGGCCTGCAGGCTCCTGCCCAGACGGCCCGCCAGCATGCCGGCGCCGGCGGCGAGGAGCAGGAATGCGGCGGGGCGCTGGCGGGCAAAGGACTTGACTTCGTGCAGCAGTGAGCCCGGGTCCCTGTTCTCCAGCCAGGATGCGACGGATGCGGAGCGGTCGGCCGCCTGGCGGATGAGGTCGGAGGCCACCCCCTGCTGCTCCGGTGCTTCCGCCATGGCATGCAACTGCGAGGAGATGGAACGGATTCCTGCCGCGGCTTTCTCCTGCTGAACACCTGCCTGGCTGGTCAGGTCGGATTTCGCCTGCTGAAGAAGATCCCGGGCGTTCGTCTTCACTTCGGAAGCTACATTGGCGGCCTCAGCCTTGGCCGTCTGCGCCACATTCTGGGCGCTACCGGCGGCCTGGCCGGCCACATTTGCGGCTTCGTCCTTGACGAGGTCGGTCTTGGAGTCCGACGCCCGGCTCCCGGAGGTTACTCCAGAATCGTAAGCTGTGGCGGCCTGCGTAGCCTGGGGAACGGCGAGGTTCCGTTCCTGCCATTGGTTCTCAGTCATCTTCGCTCTCTTTCCTTGGGAGTCAGCTGCTGTGGGTGAACCAGCACTCGCGACAATAGTAAGCATGTTTACCATTAAATGGTAAGCACCCTTGCTACTTCGGCATGTCGGGCTTGGCCTCAGGCCGCGCCAGGGGCGGCACCCGGGCCCGGAAGTCTCGCATGCGGCCCGGCCGGAGGATTGCTTTCCGGAATTGCCGAAAATCCTCTTGCCTCGGCTGAAGGCCGGTGCTATAAAAAATCTATACCAGCCACGACAGATAATCAGGCTGGAGGAATGATAGATAACGAGCTGTAAGGAGTGAAGAAACCATGCTGATGCGCACCGACCCGTTCCGCGAACTCGACCGGCTCGCCCAGCAGGTCCTAGGCACGACGGCCCGGCCGGCCGCGATGCCCATGGACGCATGGCACGAAGGTGAAGAGTTCGTCGTCGCATTCGACCTCCCCGGAGTCGACGTCGATTCGGTGGACATCGACGTCGAACGCAACGTCCTGACGGTGAGGGCAGAGCGGCCCGCCCCGGCCGGGGAAAACACGGAGTTGATCGCCGCAGAACGCCCCCGCGGTGTCTTCAGCCGTCAGTTGATTCTGGGCGACGCCTTGGATGCCGACGCCGTGAAGGCCCGCTACGACGCCGGGGTGCTGACCCTACGGATCCCAGTGGCCGAAAAGGCCAAGCCCCGCCGCATCGAAATCGACTCCGGCGCGTCCCGGCGCCCGGAAATCAACGCCTGACCGCACAGAAGCGGGCCCGCAGGACGGGAGCGCCGGACGGCCCGCCGGGAGTGGAGGGCGATGCGGCTTAGGCACGCCACCGCGCCGATTGCGCACCGAGAAGCGGTCCCCGACGGTACTCCCGCACCGATGGTCCCCGGCCCCCTCGGGCCGGGGACCATCCTCGTCACCCACCGTTGTCGGTGACAACCAAGCGTTCGTCAGATCGCGGTTTTGGGCGCCTCGCCTTCATCGCCGTGCAACTGGACGGCCTTTCGAGCACGGAGTCTGTCGAGCCGGTTCATCACGGGGGCGGCAGTGGCGCCGTGCACCACGATGGACATGGCCACGACCAGCCCCACGAACGCCCACAACTCTTGGGCCTGGGCGCCGAAGTTGCCCTTGCTGAGCGCGTAGGCGAGGTAGTACAGGGAGCCGATGCCACGGATGCCGAAGAAGGAAATGGCAATCCGTTCCCGGGGGCCGGTCTTACCCCGTGCCAGGCTCAACCAGCCCGCGAGTGGCCGGACCAGCAGGAGGAACGCCAGAGCCACCAGGACCTCGGGCCAGGCGATTCCGCCAAGCAGGCCGCGGGCGATGGCTCCGCCAAGCAGCACGAGAATGACCACGGTCATGAGCCTTTCGAGCTGCTCGACGTAGGAGTGCATGACGCGGTGGAAGCCATGTGTCCGCTCCGCTGCCCGGATGGTCACGGCACAGACGAACACAGCAATAAACCCGTAGCCTTCGACCATTTCCGTCACCCCGTAGGCCAGGAAGGTCGCGGCCAGCGCAACAAAGCCCTCATTGTGGTCGGAGAGCCGAATGCTGTCGTGCCGGGCGGAGAAGAAGAGCCTGCCCAGCGCCTTGCCCGTCAGGACGCCGCACAGGACCCCGACGCTGATCCGCCAGAGCATATCGACGGTGAACCAAGGGAGGAGCCACTCGGAGGGGGAAGCGCCGACCAGGCTGATGGCGATGGCCAGATAGACGAAGGGAAAGGCAAGCCCGTCGTTCAGGCCCGCCTCCGAGGTCAGCGCGAACCGGATCTCGTCCTCCCCCTCGGTCTTGCCCTCTTCGTCGGCGGGCTCACCCACCTGCACCTCGGAGGCCAGTACCGGGTCGGTGGGGGCCAGGGCCGCGCCCACCAGCAGGGCCGCGCCCAGTCCGAGGCCCAGGGCCCAGAGCCCCAAGAGGGCCAGACCGATAATGCAGAGGGGCATTGCCAAGCCCAGCATCCGCCAGGTCGTGGACCAGGTGCGGAGACCGAGGGGGCGGTCCAGAGCAAGCCCCGCCCCCATAAGCGAGATGATCACGCAGACTTCGGTCAGGTGGGTAACGACCTCGCCATGCTGCACAGGGTCCGGGTCCGGCAGCTCGGGGATGAGCGCGAAAGCCAGCATGCCGGCGCCCAGGAACACCATTGGCATCGACAGCGGCGCGTTGCGCAGCAGCTTAGGCAGCATCGCGGCAATGAAGACGGCGACGCCTGCCGCTGCAAAGACAAGGCTGGGAGCTTCGAACACTGCAATCGGGACCGGGGGCCTTCCTGTCGGTGAGGTATCGGGCAGCCGGGAGAATGTCGGGGTCGGGGCAATGCCCTGGCCCCGACCTTCCGCTTAGCTGCTACCGGCGCGCGTCGTCGATGCCGTCAGTCTCGATGCGTTCCTTGCGGACTTCCTCATCGACGGTGACGTCCTCGCTCACGGTTTCCGTGCCGAGCCGGACCCGCTCCACCGGAACGGTTTCCTTGTTTACGACAACCCGCTCTTCGTGGAGGATCACTTCGTGTTCCTCTTCGCTGAGATCCGGGCCGCTCATTGCCGCGCCGGCGTTTCCATCCGTGATCGGTTCGCGTTCGATCCGGATTTCCTCGCGTTGCACCGGAACCGTCTGGGTGACGTTCTCCGTGGTGACGTACTTGCGCAGCCGCGCCCGGCCGGTGGCCTGCTTCTCGGTGCCGACGTTCAGCCGCTCCTCCGAGCGGGTCATAGCGTCGTCCGTCGTGGGACCCGAGGTGTCCCGGCCCACCGTGTCGGACGCATCGGCCACACCGAAGCGCCCGGTGCTCAGGCCCGCGGTACCCGTGCCTCCTGCGCCCCGGCCGGCAGTGTCGGTGTCCCGGTCCGTGGTGGCGTCCGTGTAGGTCCGGCCTCCGTCGCCGAGCTGGTAGTGCTCATACAGCCGGTCTTCCTCGGACGGTTCCAGGTGCCCATCGGTGTCCACTCGGGGCGCGTCCTTGACCTGGTCCTTGGTGTACTGAACCACGATGTCATCCCCCTCGATCCGGGCGCCTCTGAGCGGGACGAAGGACTCGGACATTCCGAAGAGGCCGGTCTTGACCGTGACCCAGGTGGGCTCTCCGCTGTCATCGTCGGCGTATACCTGTCCGATGGATCCGATCTTGTCCCCATCTGCAGAACGGACGTTTCCGTTGCGGTTGAGCAGCTTGTCGATATGTTCCTTGGCGAGCATGGTGTCTCCTTGGATATGTAATGGGTGACAACGCCTCCCTGCAGGACATTGCACGCCACCACCTTAAGCCCGGCGGGTAGGCGCTGGGCAGGCAGGCTTACTATTGACTTCCGGTTCTGGCGCGCCAATAGGCGGGCCGCTAGCCTGTTCCCATGAACGGACACGGCGAAACGGACCCTCGATCCGCCCCGGATCCTCGGCTGGCGTGGCGGCCCGCCGGCGCGGGGGACCTCTACGGCTGGGCCGCGCTGATCGCCCGGACGGCCGCCGTTGAAAAGCCGGTCTGGTTTGAGCGCCGTGCCGATCTGGAACAGATCCTCGAATCGAAGAAGAACCCGGCCGCTGCCAACACCGTTCTCGGCCTCGACGAGCAGGGCGTCCACCGGGCCTACGGCCGGATCACCAAGAACCCGGG
Source organism: Arthrobacter sp. (assembly GCA_025464875.1). Taxonomy (GTDB): domain Bacteria; phylum Actinomycetota; class Actinomycetes; order Actinomycetales; family Micrococcaceae; genus Arthrobacter. The sequence goes on from JAODMV010000309.1 coordinate 16,162, forward strand.
CGGGGACAAGGCGCTCGGCTTCGGCTGCGTGGACCCCCAGTGGCAGGGCCGCGGAGTCGGAACCGGGCTGCTGCGCTGGATGGAACAGCGGACCCGCCAGCGTTTCGCCGAGGACGCCGGCTCGGACGCGGGCTCGGACGCCGGCTCGGACGCCGGCCCTGGTGCGCCAGCGGCCGCGCCCCGGCTTCGGCTCCACATGGAGCAGCAGCACGCGCACCAGGCGGCGCTCCTTGAGGACTCCGGCTACCGGATCGTGCGCTACTACAACGAGATGCACCGGGACCTTGATAGCCGGCCGCCCCAGGCCGTGCTGGACGAGGGGATGGTGCTGAAAACCTTCGGCCCGGAGCTGCACGAGCCGGTGCGGCTGGCGCACAACGACGCCTTCCGGGACCACTGGGGGAGCGAGCCGCGGGACGAGGAAGGCTGGGGGTTTGTGGTGAAGGATCCGCGGGCGCGCCCGGACCTGAGCGCCGTCGTCCTGGAACGGGCCACCGGCACGGTGGCCGGCTACCAGCTGGCCAGCCATGACGCGGACAGCGCCCGCGCCCGTGGCTTCCGTGAGGGCTACACCGATCTGCTGGGCGTGCGGCGGGAGTTCCGGGGCCGGGGGATTGCGCAGGCCCTCCTGGCCGATGCGATCCGCCGTTTCGCCGCGGCCGGAATGGACAAGGCCTCCCTGGACGTCGACTCCGAAAACCCCACCGGAGCCCTGGCCCTCTACCTCAAGATGGGCTACACCGCCGTCAACAGCAGCATGGCCTGGGACAAGGGGCTCTAGCCGTCCACGCGTTCGCCGTCCACGCGCTCGCCGTCCACGCGCTCGCCTTCCACGCGCTCGCGCTCCACGCGCTCGCGCTCCACGTCGTGGAGGTGATGCACGACGTCGTGCAGGAAGTACTGCGCCAAGGTCAGGACGGTGAATTCCGAACCGTTGCTGCGGGTGCCCTTCCGCTCCCACTGCTCCTCGCCGACGTGCGCGAAGGAGCGGGCAATCTGCTCGCCTTCCGCGGTCAGTGCGGCGCTGACCCGGGCCGGATCGTCGTTGGCGTAGTCCTTCTCGATGGCTGTGAGGTCCTGGTCCCAGTTCTCGAAGCGGGCGTCGTCCTCGGTGAGCATCAGGGCCAGGCGCTGGTCGAACAAGGTGAAGACGTCCCGGACGTGGCAGGCGTACTCGAGGACCGACCACGTGGCGTCGTCGGGGCGTTCCTGCGCGTCCGGGCGCAGCAGCGCCGCACGCCACCGCGGCAGCATGCCCGCCACGATCCCCGGCACGGTGGCCGGGGTGGCGGCGGAGGCATTGAAACCGCACTCCGGGCAGGGCCGCGACAGCACCCAGGTCCAGTCCTTGTTATCCGGGATGATAGGCATCCCCGCAGTCTAGGCGTCCTCAGGCAGTGGATGATAGAGCGTCTGCCCCGGCCCAGGACATGCTGGGGCCGATCGCGTCGATGGCCTGGGACAGCGGAATCCCGGAACCGTCGCGGCGGCCGTGCTCCCCGGGCAGGGACCGCGCCACCCCGGCGAGGGAGGACGCCTTGGCCGGGCCGTGCCCGGCCCAAGCGAGCAGCAGGGTGTCCTCACCCTTGAGGAAGCGGTGCGCGCGGACGCCCGCCGTGGCGCGCCCCTTGGCCGGATACTCGGCCAGCGCGGTCACCTTGGCGGCGCCGGGGGCGGTGCCCGGCAGGGCGCCCTCGGTGCCGGCGATGGTCACGACGACGGCGGCGCTGTC